>NZ_JASHKS010000037.1:0-43822 GCF_030056835.1 Rhodococcus sp. IEGM 1372
CACTGCAGATATCCAGTATCAACCGGACATATCCATACTCACAGTCACATTGAGTACCCAGGGGGGGCTCGGTCAGGTGGCGGATCGGGCGCGTAGGCGGGCGTAGTGAGTGCTGATATGTCGTGCCGCGGGCAGTTCGATCCAGCGGTACATGATTTCGGCTAGCAGGGCCGTGCCGGCCAGGAATGCCAGGACGGCGGCGCTGGGGCCCAGGTGCGGTTCGACGGTTGCGTAGATGCGGTAGAGCACGAGGGTGTGGATCAGGTAGATCGCGTAGCTCCGGGTGCCGATCCATCGGATGACGGGCCAGCGGGTGATGGGTCCGTTGTATCGGGCGAGTATCAGGACCGTTCCGGTGACGACGAGCAGTGTCCAGAGGTAGGTGTCGCCCATCCAGAAGGTGTGGACTTCGATGGCGAGTCGGATCACTTCGATCTGGGCGATGACGCCGACGACGACCCATCGCCAGGTGATCAGTCGTGCCCATCCGAGGTAGGCGATCTGGCCGAGGAACAGCGTGGGGAGTACGCCCGTGACCTTGGTCAGGAACGGGACTGTGTAGGGCTGCGGTAGGTAGAGGTTGTAGACGATCACCAGGGCGCACAGTGCAGCTCCGACGAGTGGCACCACGATGGGTCTGGTGTTCAGTGTTCCGCGCATCGAGATGCAGTAGAGGTAGAACACGATCTGAACGACGAGGGTCCAGGTGACGCCGAGGACGGCGACTTCCGGTCGCAGGAAGAAGCCGCCGAGGAAGAAGCTGAGGAACGCTTCGCCGTTGGTGATGCCGGGTTGGCCGCTGAACATTCCGTTGAGGCCGAGTTTGACCAGGATGACGGCCATGGCGACGGCGAACCAGAGCGCCGGGACGAGGCGGGCGAGACGCGCGACCATGAAGTCCCGACGCGATTGCCGCATGGCGGATCGGGTGATCAGCAGGCCGGTGAGCAGCATGAAGATGCTGACTCCGACGAACGAGAGGTGCATGTTGAGGCCTGCGTCCTCGATGAGGACGGTGTTGACGACGTCGATCATCCACCAGCCGCCGCCGATGTCGTCGAGCAGATAGAACGAAATGTGTGAGTACAGCACCGCGAGGACGGCGATGACGCGGAGGAGGTCTGCACCGTCCATCTGGACTCGGGGCGCGTCGACCGGCTGCGTGGCGGCGGACTTGTCGACCGTCTTCTGGCTCGGTCGGTCCCCTTCCACACCCGCGAGTTTAGGTTCCGTTCATCCGTTCGACCAATCCGCGGCCGCTCCGCAACTGATTCGTGATATTCGGAGCAGATTCACAGCCGAATAATTTGCCTGTCTCGTTCACACGAATTTATTCCGAGAAAAGCATCTCGGTTACAACTGTTGCACTGGGGGTAGGAATGAGATTGGGTTGAACCCTACGAAAGATCCGCAGTAGGACGAACGTGCCCGCATCACACGATGGGTACGGCGTCGTTAGAGAAGGGAACCACGTGTCCGAGTACACCTTGCCCGACCTTGATTTCGATTACTCCGCCCTCGAGCCGCACATCTCGGGCGAGATCAACGAGCTTCACCATTCCAAGCATCACGCGACCTACGTCGCAGGCGCGAACACCGCGGTCGAAAAGCTCGCCGCCGCGCGTGACAACGACGATCATGCAGCCATTTTCCTGCTGGAGAAGAACCTCGCGTTCCACCTCGGTGGCCACGTCAACCACTCCATCTGGTGGAAGAACCTCTCGCCCAACGGTGGCGACAAGCCCGAGGGTGAGCTCGCTGCCGCAATCGACGACCAGTTCGGTTCGTTCGACAAGTTCCGCGCACAGTTCACCGCTGCCGCCAACGGCCTGCAGGGCTCCGGCTGGGCAGTTCTGGGCTACGACTCGCTGGGCAAGAAGCTGCTCACCTTCCAGCTCTACGATCAGCAGGCCAACGTGCCGCTCGGCATCATCCCGCTGCTCCAGGTCGACATGTGGGAGCACGCCTTCTACCTGCAGTACAAGAACGTCAAGGCAGATTACGTGAAGGCGTTCTGGAACGTCGTCAACTGGGCCGACGTCCAGGCTCGCTTCGAGGCCGCGACGTCGAAGACCCCGGGTCTGATCTTCCCGTAGGTCCTCGCACCACCCGCTTCACCGACAGCGTCGATGGACCACTGCCCCGCTCAGACGGGTGCAGTGGTCCATTCACGCTTCGAAGGGAGTTCGCTGGCACTCTCCCCATCTTGTGTGCCAGCCGTTTTCGCGTCATTCTCTTCCTACCCAACGTCGTGTACCCGGCTTCGAGCCCTGTACCTGTCTGGGAGGAACGATCGAGATGGACGAGCGAGATCTCATCGGTGTTTCACCGTTTCATGCCGCCGGTCTGCTGCGCGGATTCGTTGTTTCCGGCCGCTGGCCGGACACCACCAAGGAATGGGCCCAGTTTCTGGCCCTCGCTGTGCGGGTGGCCTCGATGCCGGGCCTGTTGGCGACGTCGACGGTGTTCGGGGTGCGTGAGGAATTGCCCGACGACCCCGCGCCGGGGACGGTCGGCTTGGTCGTCGCCGAGGGTCCGGTGATCGGTGACTTCGCGTTGGCTCCCGGACGGTTCGCCGCGCATCAACCTGCCGCCTTGCTGATGCTGCATCCACCGTCGGAGACGACACCGACGCTCCCGGAATGTGTCGGCGCGGCGTCCGGCTGCGTTCTGCTCCCCGGCCTTCCGCATCTCGGACTCGACCATCGGGCGGCCTGGGTGGAGGCCGAATCCGACGGCACCGTGACCTCGATGGTCAGCCGGGTCGGTCTCGATCCCATCAGCGATCCCGACACCGCAGTTTTGGCGATGCTCCTCGCATCCTGACCGCTGTCCGCACACGAATTTTCGGGAACCCAAACTTATTGTCGCATTGGACATTTCGCGACGACACCCCTACAGTCGTGTGCAGCGAAGGGGAGTAGCCCCCAATCACCGTGTCGACATACTGGTTGCTCGAATGCAACCCGGCACCTGAACCGGCCAGTTCCGGTGGGCGAGACCTTCGGTCCTATCGACGACCGAGGAGTCCGCTGTGCTGTCCGCATTACTGTTGAGTTTCGCTGTCATTTTCGTCGCCGAGCTGGGTGACAAGTCCCAGCTCATGGCCATGACATTCGCCCTGCGCTACAAGTGGTACGTCGTCATCGGCGGCATCACCGTTGCCACCACCGTGGTGCACCTGGTCTCGGTCGCGGTCGGCCACTTCCTCGGTGTATCGATTCCCACCGAGGCGATCTCCATCGTCGGCGGCATCGCGTTCGTCATCTTCGGTCTCTGGACGCTACGCGGCGACTCCCTGTCCGACGACGAGGGCGCGAAGGCCTCCCGGGTCACCAAATCCGCATTCCTCGCGATCGCGTCGGCGTTCTTCCTGGCCGAGCTCGGCGACAAGACGATGCTGGCCACCGTCACTCTCGCCGCCGACAACGACTGGGTGGGCGTGTGGATCGGCTCCACCGTCGGCATGGTCGCTGCCGATGCACTCGCCATCGTGGTCGGCGCGGTACTCGGAAAGCACCTGCCGGAGCGCATGATCCAGTACGGCGCGGCCATCCTGTTCTTCGTCTTCGGTGCCGTCCTGTTCTTCGAGGGCCTGATGCCCGGCACCGCAGCTCCCTACATCGCTGCCGGAGCAGTCGTCGCGATCTCCGCCGTCGTCGTCGCCGTGTTCGTTCGACGCTCCCGCATCAGGGCAGCGCGGGAATCGGCACAGCAGACCAGCACCGAACACGCCTGACCTTGGTTTACACTCCTCTCCCGGGAGGGGTGCATGAACAACGAGCAGCAGGTGAGTACGACCGACGCGGCGCACCACTCGACCGACCGGCTGATCAGAATCTTCGGCCGTTTCGTCGGTACCGGCTATCTCATCTATCTGCTGCTGTTGATCCCGGATATCGCACGGAGCAGCGAGGTGGTTCCCGGTTGGTGGACTCCGGTCACCGTTGCGGTCGTGTTCGGCACCGGATTCGCGTTCGCGGCCTCCACCTTTCACCCGAGCATCGGGGTCATTCGCGTTGCCGGTTCCGTGGCCGCGTTGGCGTTTCCGATCATGGCCCTGCTGTGGTGGGTGGCTTGGGACGGTGCCACCTTCGATCAAGCCGGGACGTTTCTCGCGGTATTTCCCGGCTTGGCGGCACTCGCCGCCGCCACGGTGTGGCACCCCGTCCCGGCGTTCATCCACATGAGCGTCAGCGTCGTTCTTGTGCAGCTAGCCAACCAGGCTGTGCGAGAACCGTTCCCCCGCAGCAACATCATTGCGGAGATCTTCTTCGCGATGATGTTCTGCACGGTGTTCGTGGCCGCCACACTCGCCGCGGTACGCACCGGACGCATTCTCGACGCGACGATCTCGACGACACACGACGACGCAGCCCGGGCGGCCGCGGCCACCGCGCGTGAGGTCGAGCGCGAACGATTCGACGCGCTGATCCACGACGAGGTCATGTCTTCGCTGCTGGCTGTTGCCCGCCATGGCCGCACGCCCAGCCTGGCGCGTCAGGCGCGCTCGACTCTGCTGCATCTCGATGACCTGACCACCGGCACCGTCTCCGAGACGTTCTCGGCCGACGAGACTCTGGCTCAGCTTCGTTCTGCAGCAACGACAGTCGACGAGTCGATCGACTTCACCGTGCACGAGGGCGCGCTCGAGCGGACAGAGCACTACCCGGCCGAGACGGTACGCGCCATCGCCGCTGCACTGGCAGAGGCTTTGCGCAACAGTAGAATTCATGCCAGGGCATCACACCGTTCGGTTGCCGTGGAGCTGGCCCCGTCGTCGATGCACATCACCGTTCAGGACAACGGCATCGGCTTCGACCGACGTTCGGTGCCGCCCCACCGACTCGGCGTCGCCGTCAGCATCGAAGGCCGGATGCGTCAACTCGACGGCGGGTCGGCCGAGATCGAATCCTCCACCGCAGGCACCATCGTGCGATTGGGGTGGAAGCGATGAACCGCCAGGACATCCGCGACCTGCTGTCGATGAGGTCGGCAGCGGCGTACGCGGTTGCCGGTTTCTTCGTCCTCGCGTGCCTGGTGTGTGCATCCGCAACCCTGACCGGGGTGTCCGCAGTGTGGCCCGAATACGCAGCGGTGCTCGTGCTCTCGGCCGCGGTCATCCTGCTGCTCCGGGCACCGGGTGACCCACTGACCGCGCGGTCGACCGCACTGATGACCGTATCGGGCCCGGTGGCAGCCGCTCTGGTCTTCGCCGTCCTGCCGGTGCCGCTGACCGGAAGCTTGCAGACCTGGCCCCTGGGGATGTCGGTGGTGATCTACACCTTCATGTGTGTCCGCGGCCGGACCCCGGCCGCGTGGCTCGGGCTGGCACTGACCATGTCGGTGGCCATCGGATGGGCGGTGGTGACGGGTCAGGGATTTCTGTACGGGCTCTCGTTCAGCGCGATCAACATCGCGCCGCTGTTGATGGCGACGTTCTTCGCCTTCACCATTCGTCCCTTGGCCGCCGCAATTTTCGAGCTGCGCAAGCAGTCGACGGTGCGTATCGCGTCCCAGGCCGCGGCGGCGGCCGTGCTCGAGGAACGCGACGCTCGCCTGGCCAGTCTCGACGCGTTGGCCCGTCCGCTGCTGCAGCGCATCGCCGACGGCCCCGATCCCACCGAGGAGGAAGTCCTCGCGTGTCGACTCCTCGAAGCCGAGCTCCGCGATTCCCTCCGCGCCCGCGGTCTGGTGCGACCCGATCTCGCTCGCGCCGCCAGGTCCGCTCGGGCCCGCGGGGTGGAGGTGATGATGCTCGACGACCGATCCCCGGACGTACTCGACGATGACGCCCGTGAACGCATCGTGGCCGCCGCGTCGGGTGCTCTCGATGCCGCGGAGGCGGGCGCGGTGACGGTCCGCCTTCTACCGCCCGGCCGGACCGTGGCCGCGACGATTCTGCTCGACGACCTGGGCGACGGTGCGCACCGCGTCGAGTACGACGAAACCGGTCACGTTCGGCGCTGAACAGTGGTTTGGACCGCTGCTCCCCTGGCTACTCTGCGGCGGACCAGTCGGTCTGTACAGCTGCAGCCGGTGAACGGAGATCTTTCATGGCACTCGATCGTCGCTCGTTTCTGATCGGATCCGGTGCTGCCGCAGTGCCGTTGCTGTTGGCCGGATGCGGCTTCGTCAGATCCAGCCCGTCGCAGCAGACCGAGGGCACACTCACGTTCACCACCTGGGGTACCGATGCCGAGCTGGCCGGCTTCCGGGACTCGATCAGCGCATTCGAGGCGGCCAATCCCGGCTCGACGATCACCCTCAATGCGGTGCCGTACGAGCAGATGTTCACCAACATCGACGCCCAGCTGCAGGCAGGCAATCCACCCGACATCTTCCGCGTCCCGTATTACACGTTCGGCGCATATGCCGGCCGAGGCCAACTGCTGGATCTGTCGCCGCTGTTGGCGTCGGACACGCGGGATCAGTTCACGCCCACAGCGTGGGCCGCAGTGCAGAACGGCGGAATCCCCTACGGCCTACCGCACCACACCGACACCTCGGCAATTCTGGTGAACCGAAACCTGTTGTCGCAGGCTGGTATCGACTCGGTTCCGACAAGTCTGGACGACGCCTGGAGTTGGGACGAGTTGGCGTCGATCGGCGATCGACTGCGTTCCTCGCTGCCGGCCGACAAGTACCCGTGGGCCTACAACTGGCAGGGCAACGGTGTCACCCGCTGGTTGAGTCTGCTGTTCCAGGCCGGCGGGTCCTTCCTGGCCGAGGACCAGAAGACTCCCCTGATCGACTCCGACGAGGCGCGCCGAGCCGTCGAATTCTCTTCGTCGTTCTTCTCGAACGGCTACGTGCCGGCGAACAACACCATCGCGTCGTCGAGTTACGCCAGCGAGGCGTGGTTCTCGCAATCGGTGGCGATGGTGTGGTCGGGTGCGTTCCAATTGCCCGACGCCGATGCGACGGCCAGTTTCGATTGGACGGCCACCTACGCTCCCCGAGATCGCCGGGGCGGCGGCGACTTCGGTGGCAACGCACTTGTCGCGACGTCGCAGACCTCGCAGCCGGAGCTGGCGGCGTCGTTCCTCGAGTTCGTCACACAGCAGGAACAGATGCGCAACTTCTGCAGGGCCGCCTCGTTGCTGCCGACGCGTACCGATCTGCTCAACTCCGACCTCGAGTTCGATATCCGGTCGGAGCTGGCCCCGATCTTCGCAGCTCAGGCCACTACGGTGCAGCCGCAGGATGCCGCTCAGGTGGCGTCGCCGTCGATGTCGGCGATCATTCCGGTTCTGAAGGAGCAGCTCGATCTTGCGTTCGCCGGTTCGCAGGATGCCGCTGCAACTGTGTCTGCACTGCAGAGCGGAATCGCCGGGGTCACCGGCGCATGACGGCTGTAGTACGAGCGAAGACCAAGCGCGCCGGGGCCAGAAAAGAAGCGTTTGCGGCCGCCGGATTCCTGGCCCCCAGTTACGCACTGTTGGCCGTGTTCGTCCTCGTTCCTCTCGTCGCCGCGTTTGTCGTCAGCCTGCAGCAGACGGACGGCTTCGGTGCAGGTGAGTTCGTCGGGGCAGCCAATTACGCACCCCTGGTGGATGATCCGCTGTTCTGGCGGGCGCTGATCAACACCCTGCTGTTCACGGCGTTGGTCACTCCGCTGTCGATGCTGTTCGGTCTGATCGCGGCCGTCCTCCTCAACTCCGCGTTGCCGGCGCGGCCGCTGTGGCGCTCACTGGTGATCCTGCCGATGGCCGTCTCGGGCGTGGCGACCGGCCTGATCGGCATTCTGGTGTTCGACCAGAACTCGGGCGTGCTGAACAATCTGATCGGTTTCCTCGGGCTGCCTGCCATCGATTGGCAGTCTTCTCCCGGGCCCGCTTTCGCGTCGATCGTCATCGCCACGGTGTGGTGGCGCACCGGGTTGAACATGCTGATCTATCTGGCCGGTCTTCAAGGTCTCGGTCCCGACCTGTACGAGGCGGCCCGGCTGGACGGCGCGAACGCATTTCAGCGCTTCCGCAACGTGACGGTGCCGCTGCTGGGTCCCACGTCGTTCTTCCTGCTGGTGCTCAACGTCATCTACTCGTTCCAGGTGTTCGATCTGGTCTTCGTCCTCACCGGCGGCGGACCGGGCGGGGCGACCTCGGTCCTGGTCACGTACGCCTACGAGACGGGCTTCGTCACCCGCGATCAGGGCTACGCCGCATCGATCGGCATGGTGCTGTTCCTGTTCGCCCTCACCTTCGCCGCCGCGCAATGGCGCGCGAGCCGAACGAAGGATCTGGTCGAATGAGCGGGCCGAGAAACGCGTCCGCTCGCCGCGCACTGGTGCTGCGCACCGTGATCATCGCCGTCATCGGCCTGATCACCGTCGCACCGCTGTATTGGATGCTGGCCGTGGCGTTCTCGACTCGCGGGGAATTGCTGGGCGGGGGTGAGCTACGGCTGTGGCCGCGCCAGGTGACGTGGGAGAACGTCACCCGCGTGTTCGACTCGTTCCCGGTCGCGACGTGGCTGGGCAACTCGATCGCCATTGCCGTCGTGGTCACGATCATCACCGTGGTGACGAGTCTGCTCGCGGGATATGCGTTCGCGCACTTGAAGTTCCGATTCTCGACGCCGCTGTTCTTCATTGCGCTGGCAACGTTGGTACTGCCCGTGCAGGTGATCATGGTGGCGCTGTTCCGCATCGTCGTCGGACTCGGTCTCTACGGCACGTACTGGGCGGTGATCCTGCCGAGTTCGGCGTCGGCGTTCGGGCTGTTCCTCGCGCGCCAGTTCATGCTCGGCATTCCCCGTGAGCTGCTCGAGGCGGCCCGACTCGACGGTGCCGGGCATTGGCAGATCTTCCGACGCGTCGTGCTGCCGCTGTCGGGACCGCTTATCGCCGTCCTCGCCTTCATGAGCCTGCTGCAATCGTGGAACGACTTCGCGTGGCCGCTGATCGCACTGCGGGAGAACGAGTTGTTCACCCTCCCCATCGGCCTGCTGTACCTGCAAGGCCAGGCGAACAGTGACTACGGTGCCACGATGGCGTTCGCGCTGATCAACGTCGTGCCGATGGCGTTGCTGTTTCTGTTCTTCCAAAAATACTTCATCGCCGGATTCGCGCGCAGCGGTATCAAGTAGGCCCCACTCCAGGGTGCCTGAGGGCGGGTGAGGTGCCCCGCCGGTTATGGTGCAAGCGACTACGAGGTCGCAGCCTGTGCCGCGGCCCGCCACCGTGAGCGAAGGGGATCGTACGACGTGGAGATTTCAGGAACAGCAGCACTTGTCACCGGCGGGGCATCGGGCCTCGGTGCCGCAACGGCCGCACGTCTGGCCGCCGCGGGCGTCACCGTCTTCGGTCTCGATCTGCCGCAGTCCATCGAGCGTGCCGGAGACAGCGTCCCGGCAGGGGTGACGCTGCTCCCCGCGGACGTCACCAGCGAGGCCGAGGTCGAGGCCGCACTGGACACGATCGTCGCATCCGGTGTGCCGCTGCGCATCGTCGTCAACTGTGCAGGCGTCGGCTGGGCGGGCCGCATTCTGTCCAAGAAGGGACCGCACGATCTCGAGCTGTTCCGCACCGTCATCACCATCAACCTGCTCGGCACGTTCAACGTGATGCGCCTGGCCGCGAACCGGATGCAGTCGCAGTCGACCGTCGACGATGCGGGCCAGCGCGGCGTCGTCATCAACACGGCCTCGGTCGCGGCGTTCGAGGGCCAGATCGGTCAGATCGCCTACACCGCCTCCAAGGGCGGCGTGCACGCGATGACCATCACCGCAGCTCGCGACCTGGCGCAGGTCGGCATCCGCGTCAACACCATCGCCCCCGGCATCGTCGACACCCCGATGCTGGCAGGCGTCACCGAGGAATACCGTCAGGGCCTCGAGGCGTCGGTGCCGTTCCCCTCACGTCTGGCGCAGCCCAGCGAGTACGCGCAGCTGGTCCAGATGATCGCCGAGCACGATTACCTCAACGGTGAGACCATCCGCATGGACGGCGCAATCCGCATGGCTCCGCGTTAATCACTGACCACTGGCGCGTGGCCCCGCCGATCGAGGCGGGGTCACGCGCGAGCGCGCAGGTCCGCCACCGTCGGGATTTCCTTCTCCGCGCGGTCGGACATCCACTCGCGCAACACTTTCGTCGCCAGAACGTCGTCCTCGTTGTAGACGAGCAGTCGCTCGCGCTGCGTGTGGTCGGGCTCGGCGTCGTATCCGACGGCTTCCCGGTACCACCCCATCGACGCCTCGCCGCCGGCTTCGTCGTCTCGCCACGAAAATCCTGCGACAGGCGCAATCTTTTTCAGTCCCTTGCCGTTCGGGCAGATGAACTGATCGCTCACGGCCTGGTAGATGTCCACCCACTGCTCGCTGTCGATGAACTCGCGAATCTGCGCCTCGGTGGGAACCCCGGGAACGTCCGCGAAACGGCGAGCCGAGTCGAGCAGCCACTTGTCTTCCGCCTGTCGCGAATAGCAATAGGCGGCAAAGGTTTTGCCGCGCGCAGCCGCGTCGGCCCTGGTGTCCATCAACCAGTTCCAGAACACCGCAAACGAGCGTCCCTCGTCGACGGTCGGCAGCGGATCCCACGTGACGAAACCCCGATACGACGGCGGCGGGCCGCCTGCCTCGGTGAGCAGCGTGCCCCACAGATACGCGCCGTGTTCCTGGTAGCTCTCCATGTCCACGTCCACCTCGACGTCGGCGCGATGCACCGAGACGGTCTCCGAGCGCCGGAGCAGCGGCACGTCCGCTCGCCAGGCCAGCGCGGCGGACACGGCGTCGTCGAAGTTGCCGAACGGCCACTCCTCGGGAGCCGGGCCGGTCCACTGCGCCAACTCGTCGATGGTGCGCACGCCCGCGCTGCGCAACACCTCGGCGCGGGACCCGGAGGCGACAAGCGAGACGTCCCGAACGGCTTCGAGTTGCGGCTTGCAGTCGAACCACCATGCACACGAACGACATTCGCTCACCTGGGAGGGCACGGTGAACGCGACGCCCTGGGCCACCGCGAGCCGGTCCGCGAAGCGGGTGTCGTACTCGTCGAGGACCGTCGTGAGATCGTGCACCAGCATGCATTCACCCTTGTAGCCCACTGCGCCGCCGACGGGTGTGGCCGTGGCCAGGCCCTCGTGCGCGAGCATCCGATACAGGTGCGCGAGCCGGAGTTGATCGCGCAGCTGACTGCGCACCTTTCGAGTCTCGTCGATCGCCGGAGACCACTGGTCGAGCGGGGTGGTGCGCGCCCCACGGCCGGGGTCGGTGACCTTGTGGTTGACGGCGATCACCGGGATGTATCCGCCCGCCGCGTCACGGATGAGCAATTCGCTGCGCCCGCGTCGACCGGTGTCGCGTTCGAGGGGCAATACCGCGTTCCAGATGCGTTCCACGCCGGCCCGGCAGGCGGCGACGGTCGCGTCGGCCGCCTCTCGGGCGGTGGGTTCGTCGATCTCGATCCACCGCATCGAATCGCCGACCGCCAACTGCGCACGGACGTTCTCGCGGTGAGCCTGAGCTGCTTCTCGACGCTGCCGCACCCCTGGGTTCTCGGGTTCACCGCGCAGCAACGATCCGTACGCGGTGTCGAGATAGAGCCGATGCCTGCACCGCGTCAACGATCCGGCATCGAGCAGCACGGGCACAGGAGATGTGGCTGCCGCGCCTCGTTGACCGTTCACACTGTTAGACACTAGGTCAGCCCTCCGACAGCCTGCACAGATCAGCGCCCGATAGGGTGTGGGTAACGCACTGTCCCGCCTAGCAGCACACGTCAGGAGCCTTTTCGATGGGTTTGTTCCGCAAGCGTAAGGGTCGAGCCACTCGCAAGGCAGAGGCCAAGGCGCTCAAGCACAAGGCAACACTCGAAGCGAAGCTGGGCGCGAAGAACGAGCGCAAGCAGTTGAAGTCGATCGCCAAGGCGCAGCGCAAGCTCAGCGCTGTGGAGGCGAAGTCGCAGAAGAACGTCGAGAAGGCCCAGGTCTCCGCGCTCAAGGCGCAGCAGAAGGCCGCGGTGCAGGGAACGCTCAGCGTGGCTCAGATCCGCAAGTACCTCGGCATCGCTCGACTGCTGATTCCGGTGCTGGCTCCCATCCTCTACCGCGGTGCGACGGTCGTTCGCGCGCAGCTGGACAGCCGCAAGGCACAGCAGCTCGGTGTCGCTCCCGACCAGCTCAGCGAATACACCGGCCACGGCGGAAAGCTCAGTGCCCGCATCGCCGGTGCCGAGAAATCGCTCGACACCATCGGTGCGCGCCACTCCGATCCCGAGACCAAGAGCTTCGGTGCCGCGATCAGCGAGCGTCTGGACGATCTGACCACCGCCGTCCGCGCATCCGAGCAGATGCCGCCCGCTCGCCGCAAGACCGCGCACGCCGCGATCTCCGCAGAGCTCGACGGCATCGAGGCCGATCTGCTCGCCCGCCTCGGCGTGCGCTGAACCCTGCACAACCGATGACCGACAGCTCTGCCGCCCCGCTTCGCGGCGGAGCTGTCGGTATCGTCACCGCGGCGCTCGCAGTCGCCGCTCACGGCATGGCCGACGGCGGTTGGCCCGACGGTTCCGCACTGGCTCTGCTTGTCGTCGTCAGCATCGGGGTGGGTGCCATGACGGCCCTGCCCAGACGTTCGACCGTCCTGCTGCTTCCCGCTCTGCTGGGCGGACAACTCGTCGCCCACATCGCGCTGAGCCTCGGCAGTGCAGCGGAGATGCACGCGCATTCACTGTTGCCCAGCACAGCGATGATCGCCTTTCACGCGGCCGCCTCGGTCGTCACCGGCCTGATGATCGCCGCGGCCGAGCGCCTCTACGGCCCGATCACGTCCATCGTCCGAGCGATTCTTGCGCTCCTCACTCCCCTGCCCGACGGTTCCGCCGTCGGTCGCGTGTCCATGTCCGTCGCGGTTCCGTCGGTAGACGGCGCCGCTCTCGACTGGGTCATCTCTCGTCGCGGGCCCCCGGTGTCGTCTTGCTCGTTCCGCGGGCTCCACTCGCGGTCGGCGTTCTGACCGACATCCTTGTTCCGCTTCTCTGCACAGAAATGACCCAACCCATGAAGAGCTCTCTTTCCCGTGCCCTGTTCGTCTCGGGAGCCACCGTCGGCGCACTGCTGATCGGCGCAGGCGCAGCGTCCGCGCACGTCGTCGTCTCCGCTCCCGACGCCGCGCAGGGCGGCTACTCGGTGCTGACGTTCCGCGTTCCCACCGAGTCCGATACCGCCTCGACCAGTTCGGTCAAGGTGACCCTCCCCGGCCTCAATTCCGCTCGCACACAGCCCGTTCCGGGCTGGACGTCCACCGTCGAGAAGGACTCCGCCGATCTCGCGGTGTCGGTGACGTGGACGGCGAACCCCGGTTCCGAGGTCGGGCCAGGCCAGTTCCAGCAGTTCCTGCTCTCGGCGGGCCCGCTGCCCGAGCAGGAGACCGTCTCGTTCCCGGCCACCCAGACCTACACCGACGGTGAGGTCGTCGACTGGAACGAGCCGATGACCGAGGACGGTAGCGAGCCCGAATTGCCCGCTCCCACCCTGACTCTCGCCGCGGCCGGCAGTGGTGATGCGCACGGCAGCGCCCACAGCGAGACCACCGCCGCCTCCGAAGCGTCTTCGGAGGACAACACCGCCCGCTGGCTCGCCGGCGTCGGGCTCGTGCTCGGTGCCGTCGGCGCAGGTCTGGGCATCGGTGCAACGATCAGGGCGCGGCGCTCATGAGATCACTGGTCCAGTCCACGAGGGCGCTGGTCGTCTCGGTCGCAGCACTGCTGATGCTGTTGATCGCCGCACCGATCGCCTCGGCGCACTCGCAGGTCACCGGGTACAGCCCGGCCGACGGCTCCTCCCTGGACGCGTCTCCGGCCACGGCATCCGTGTCGTTCAACGAGGTGCCGCAGTCGCAGTTCGCCACGCTCAACGTCGTCGGGCCCGACGGCAACATCTGGTCGAAGGGTGATGCGCGCATCGAGGGCCAGAGCGTCGTCGTCGACGTCGGCGAGCTGGGGCCGGTCGGCGAGTACACCCTCGCGTATCGCATCACCTCGGCCGATGGCCATCCTGTCAGCGGCACAGCGTCGTTCACGCTGACGCAGGAGGGATCAGGGATTCCGGGGGCACCCGCCGACGCGTCGGGAAGCGCAGAGGAGTCCGAGGGCTCGTTCCTCGTCGGCTACGGTCGCATCGCGCTGATCGCCGTGGCGGTTCTGGCCTTCGCCGGGGCATTGGGGTTCGCGCTCCGTAAGCCCAAGACCCGGAAATAGCACCGACGTGGCTGCGGTGGGCGAGAGAAGCGTTCGGCTGGTACTCGCCGCCGCAGCTGCGGCTCTGGTGGGGGTCGCGGCAGCGTTCGCGCTGGCGTTCCCCACCTTACCCGGTGGGTCGTCGTGGCTACGGGTGATCGCGGTGGCGTCGGGTTCGGTGGTGTTGGGGTTCGGGGTTCTCGCTGTCCTGGACGCCAGTTCCGATTCCCGACGCCCCGCCGTGGACCCGCCGGTGATGTGGCGCGCGATCGGCTACCTGTCGGGGCTGTGGGCGGTGGCCGAGTTCGTTCTGCTCGCCGCCGCGGCAGCAGATTCTGCCGGTCGTACGCCACTGACGTTGTCGCCCAGCGCTTTCGCCACGTTCGCCACCTCGATCTCGGTGGGCCGTCTGGGTTCTGCGACGGTGATCCTGACGCTCGGCCTGTGCGCCATCGGGGTGGCCGGGTATCGGCTGAGGGCGAGCTGGTCACCGATTCCGGTGGTCGTGCTGGCATCCCTTGCGCTGGTCGCTCGGCCGATCACCGGGCACATGTCTCAGTTCACGTTCGGATCTTTTGCCGTCGCCGTGCATGTGGTGTGCGCGTCCGTGTGGCTCGGCGTCCTGGGTGCGATGGCGCTCAGTCTGCGCAGCAAATCGGCGTGGGCGACGGTGTTGCCGGTCTATTCGCGAGTCGCGTTCTGGTGCGTCGTCGGGGTTGCCACCACCGGAGTGCTCGACGCGGTCCTGAAGCTGGACAGTCTTGCTGCCGTCTTCGAGACCGGTTACGGCCGAATCGTTCTCGCGAAGCTTCTCGTCACCGTGATCCTGATCGCGTCCGCTCACCGAATCCGGGGGACGTGGTTACCCACCGTCGCCGCGCACCGATCCACCGTCGAGCACTCGGTGAGCCGAGCCGCAGCGCACATCTGCCTGCTGGCAGTGGCGTTCGGCTTGGCTACGGCGCTGGCGACCACTGCATAACCAAGCTTGTCGGCGCTCTGTACTAGCCTGGGTGCATGCCGAAGTTGACTGTGGTGCCGGGTGGTTCTTCGGCACCTGCGCTCGGTCGGATCCATACTGTCGCGGAGTTCTTCGCCGGTATCGGCCTGGTGCGAATGGGCTTGGAGCAGGCCGGTTTCGAGGTCTCGTGGGCCAACGACATCGAGCGCGACAAGCATCACATGTACCGCCAGCACTTCGGTGACGATGCCGGCCATTTTCAGCTCGGCGATGTCGCACGCACTCGGGGAGACGATCTGCCCGAGGGTCTGTCGTTGGCGTGGGCGTCGTTTCCGTGCACCGATCTGTCGTTGGCCGGCGGCCGGGCCGGGCTCGCGGGCAAGAACTCCTCGACGTTTCGGCATTTCACGCGGGTACTGAGCGAGCTCGGTGATGCTCGACCCGAGGTGGTCACGCTCGAGAACGTCGTCGGGCTGGCGACCAGCCACGGTGGAGACGATCTGGCCGCAGCGGTCCGAGAGCTCAACGAGCTCGGCTACTCCGTGGATGTCCTGACCATCGATGCCCGACGCTTCGTTCCGCAGTCGCGTCCGCGCCTCTTCCTGGTCGGTGCGCAGAATCCCCCGGAGGATGCACGCGATCCCAACAGTGAGCTTCGGCCGGATTGGCTGCAGGCGGTGTACGGCGATTCGACGTTGCTGACCCATCGGGCACCCTTGCCGAGTCCGCCGATTCCGTTGACCAGCGGTCTCGGTGATCTGGTCGAGCGCATGGACTACCGCGACGAGCGGTGGTGGGATGCAGACCGTACCGCAGCATTCGTGCAGTCCTTGTCGCCGATTCAGTTGCAGCGCATCGAGATTCTGAAGAAGGCCCGCAAGGTCAGCTACCGCACCGCCTACCGACGCACCCGTAACGGCGTCGCCGTCTGGGAAGCTCGCCCCGACGACATCTCCGGTTGCCTCCGTACCGCCCGCGGCGGTTCGTCCAAGCAAGCGGTGGTCAAGATGGGCAACGGCCGGTTGCAGGTGCGGTGGATGACGCCACTCGAATACGCCCGCCTGATGGGTGCCGGCGAGTACTCACTCGACGGGCTGCGAAACAATCAGGCGCTCTTCGGTTTCGGTGACGCCGTGTGCGTTCCCGTGGTCGCCTGGCTCGCCGAGCACTACCTGATGCCGCTGGTCAGCGGATCGTTCGATTCTGCTGCGGCGCATGTCCAGTCACGGTAAGTCCTCGCTGCGGTCGTCCGCCGTCGCGCCGCGCAAGAGCACCCTTCCCGCGGACGACGTCCAGTCCTTTCGCACCGCACTACGAGAAGTGCTGAGCGAGAAGGACGATCAGGGTCGAGTGTGGTCGGCGGCCAAATGGGGCGTATACGCGTTCTACGATTACGACGGTGAGCCGATCTACGTGGGGCAGACCAAGGAGAAGCTCAGCGTCCGGGTGCAGCGCCATCTGACCAACCAGCGAACCGACGCGGTCGCGATGCGGGTCCTCGACGTCTTCGAGGTCGCGGAGATCGAGATCTGGCCGCTGTGGCAGTACGAGGATCTCAAGAAGTCCGACGGCGCAGAGCAATTCCGCGCGGCCGAGCGTGATCTGAATGCGCACGAGTACACCGCGTATCTCGAGGCCATCGACAAGTCGCGACACAAGGCGATCCTCAACGAGAAGATTCCGCCGGTCTCGGAGCCCATCGCACTCCCCGCGTCGCTGCGTCGGTCGCTCATCTCCGAGCAGACCCGCCGCGAGCGCGGGCACCCCGACATTCGCATCGCGCGCCGCGCCGAGACCATCTCACGGCTGGCTGCCGTCACTCGCGAACGCGGTGAGGTCTCCGAGGGTCTACGACGCGTCCTCGTGGTCCAGGCCGTGCGTCTGGCCTACCTGTCGGCCGAGCGACTCGCCTTCGTCGAGGGACACCCCATCCCCGATCCCGCCGCGATCGACGTCACCGCGCTGGTGGGTTCGGTGCTGCACGAGCGCGCCCCGGACTCGGACGACGAGCCCGAAGACATCGAAGGGGCCACCGACCCCGAAGGCGAGTTGGACCTGTTCAGCGAGTTCTGACTCGGGTCGTCGTACGCTCGCCCTGTGCCGCTCCCCCCTCACGTTGCCGATCTCACCAGCATCGACCTGCTGCTGTCGGTCGCCGAGCTCGGCAGCATCGGGCGAGCGGGTCGAGCGCACGGCATGTCGCAGCCCGCGGCCAGCGCGCGTATCCGTGCGCTGGAACGACGGGTCGGCGCTCCTTTACTGAAACGAGGCGCACGCGGAACGGTGCTGACCGAGTTCGGCGAGCTGGTCGCGAGTTGGGCAGCGCCGGTCGTGCGGTCCGCCGAGGACCTGGCGACGGCCATCGCCACGTTGCACGCCGAACGCGTCGGCCATGTGCAGATCGCCGCGAGTCAGACTGTCGCCGAGTATCTTCTGCCGCGTTGGCTGGTCACGCTCCACACGCTCGTTCCCCACATCGTGCCGAGCCTCACGTCGGGCAATTCCACAGTGGTCGCCCAGAGAGTGCTTGCGGGCGCTGCCGACCTCGGCTTCATCGAAACCCCTAGTGTCCCTGCAGCTCTGGACCACCGGACAGTTGCCACCGACGAGCTGGTACTGGTGGTGGCACCGGATCACGCCTGGGCAGTCACCGCGCCCTCGGCCGTCGAGATCGTCGCCACCGCACTGGTGACGCGGGAGGCGGGGTCGGGAACGCGCTCGGCCTACGAAAGCGCTGTGGCTGCAGCGGGTCTCGGACGCCCGACGTCGCCGCTCCTCGAGGTCTCCTCGACGACGGCGATCAAGTCCGCCGTCGGGGCGGGAATCGGCGGAGCCGTGCTGAGCTCGTTGGCCGTCGCCCCCGAGTTGGCCGCGGGAAGTCTGGTCCGCGTACCGATCCCAGGATTGACTCTGCGTCGTGAGTTGCGGGCGATCTGGCCGTCCGGCCGCATCCCCACCGGCCCTGCCGCAGAATTGCTGTCCGTGGCGGCGAGGACTCAGTCATAACGTCCAGTTATGGGTAGTGAACATTTCGGTACCTACCGGACGTGATCGGCTACGCGCACGCTGAAGTCATGACCGTCACCGCCCTCACCCCCGCTGTGCATCCCAGGACTTTCGAGCACATCACCCCCAATTGGTTCGCCGCGGTGATGGGTACCGGGATCGTCGCCACTGCGGCCGCAAGTCTGCCTGTGCAGTTTCCTGCACTGCACGTCTTTGCCGTTGCGGTATGGGTGATCGCCGCTACGGCGCTGGTCGTGATCGGTGGAGCCTTCGCGCGGCATTGGATCGGGCACCGCGACCGGGCCGTCGAGTACGCGCGGCACCCGGTGATGGTGCAGTTCTACGGCGCTCCGCCCATGGCGATGCTCACCGTCGGCGCGGGAGCGGGACTGCTCGGCTCGGACGTGCTCGGCCCAACCACAGCCACCGCGCTGTTCGCCGTCCTGTGGATCGCCGGGACGATCGCCGGTCTGCTCACCAGCGTCGTTGTTCCGTTTCGGATGATCACCGCGTCCGATCATCGCGACGTCGCAGCCCTGCCCGCGTGGCTGATGCCCGTCGTCCCGCCGATGGTGTCGGCGTCGACAGGGGCGTTGCTGCTTCCGCATCTGCCCGAGGGCCAGTGGCGGCTGGCGCTGCTGTGCGCCTGCTATGCGATGTTCGGGCTGTCGCTGATCGTCGGGATGATCACGCTGACTCTGATCTACGGACGTCTGCTGCACGGCGGTCTGCCGCCCGTCGACGCGGCTCCGACCGTGTGGATCACGCTGGGGTTGATCGGCCAGTCGATCACGGCGGCCAACCTGCTGGGCACCGACGCATCGATGGTGTTCACCGGGGCACAGTCGTCGATCGCCGTCGGGCTACACGTGTTCGGCATCGGCTACGGGCTGATCATGGGCGGCTTCGGAATGCTGATGTTCGCGCTCGCGACAGCTCTCACCGTGCACGCGGCACGCAGGAACCTGGGATTCTCGCTGACGTGGTTGTCGTTCACGTTCCCCATCGGGACCTGCGTCACCGGAGCGACTGCACTGGGTCATGCGCTGCACTTCGGTGCGGTGCAGGCTCTGGCCGTTGCCCTGTACGTCCTACTGCTCGCCGCCTGGCTCACCGTGGCCACCCGCACCGTTCGCGGGATCCGGCGCGGAGAGTTGTTGCATCCGGATCACAGGTGAGACAGCACGTTCACGACGTTGCCGCCAGCATCGCGAAAGAAGAATCGGCGGACTCCCCATTCCTCGTTGGTGATCTCGTAGACGATCTCGAGTTCGGCGTCCATCGCTGCCCGGTACGCCGCGTCCACGTCGTCCACTTCGATCGATGCCGACGGATTGACCGGCCCGGTGGGGTCGGCGGTGATCAGACTGAGCTGCGCCGCACTGTCGCCCGACGGAGCGAGCGTGGCGATCCAACCGTGATTCATCACCACCTCCATGCCGGTGACCTGGACGTACTTGTCCAGCGCCGCATCGAGATCGGTGACTGTGAGCAATGGCATCGCGCGCAGAACATCCATGCCCGGACTGTATCGCCGACAACGTCCCCGCGGGGACGTGCTCGACGAACATCTCGCACATGATGGACAATCCTGACGATGCTGACGATCAGGGTGACTCTGGCCGACGTCGAGCCGGTGGTGTGGCGGCGATTCACTATCGCCTCCGACGCCACACTGCCCGAGCTCCACGACGTCATTCAGGACGTCATGGGTTGGGAAGACCGACATCTGCACATGTTCTTCGTCGGCGACAATCCTCTTCGAAGCACTCGACGCTACGAGATGAAGTCCTCGCTCGAGGAGTGGGACGACGGCACCGGGACGCCCGAGGACGGCGTTCGAGTCGACGAAGTCCTTGCTGCCGTCGGGGATCGTCTCGGGTACGAGTACGACTTCGGTGACGGATGGACACACCACCTGGTCGTCGAAGAAATATCGACTGCTGCCGGTACTGCCGCTTGTCTGGACGGGGGCCGCGCCTGCCCACCCGAAGACTGCGGCGGCTCGTCGGGCTACGACGAACTGCTGAAGGTTCTCGCTGATACCGATCATCCTGAACACGACCACATGAAGCTCTGGGCGGGCGACTTCGAGGAGCGCTTCGCGGTGGCCGACGCGAACAACAGAATCGCGTTGCGGCGAGCGGTGACTGAGTTGGCGAGCCAGGTACGGGATCGGCTACCCAAGCTCGGCTCGCTTCTCGAACGCGGGCCCCTCGAGTATCACCCCGATCTGCCCGATGTCCTCGCACGCGTCGATGTCGATGTGGCACAGGTGGACCCCGCAATGGCGGCATCGGCAATGGAAAAGCTGACGTGGATGCTGGCGCGCGTGGGCGAAGACGGAATCACGCTGACCGCTGCAGGCTATGTGCCGCCCAGGGACGTTGCGGCGATGCGTGCCGAGCTCGAGTGGGGTACCAGATGGTTCGGAAGCTCCAACCGCGAGGTGGACCATCAACAGGTGCACTGGCTTCGGGCTGCTGTGACGCAACTCGGACTCGTTCGCGTGCTGAAGGGGCAGCTTCTTCGCACCCGTTTGGGCAACACCCTCGCCACCGACCCAGTCCGCCTGTGGTCACACGTCGCGGCTCGGATGCCCGTTGGGCGCGAGCAGTACGAGAAAGACGCGGGCGTTCTGCTCCTGGTGTCGGTTGCGGCGAGTTGCTCTGTAGACGAACGCAATTCGCTCGTCTTCCGAAGCCTCGAGGCGCTCGGATGGAGGATCCCCGAGAGGGAGAGACCGTACGCCCAATACCTCGCTCGACCGACCTTGGACTTCCTGCCTCTGAGCGGCGCTGTGCCGTCGACCTTGGGTCGTGAAGGGGCCGGGCCGGATTGGGGACGGCAGTTCGCGGTACACGCACTCGGCTCATGAACCAGAATGGGCTACCGGCCGCGTATCAGGTCATGAGGCGCGCCCTGTGCGCCGCAGACGATCCCGATCGAGCGCCTCGAGCAACAGGGGTGCCAGAGGGTCAGGTACGCAGAACTTGTCGTTCACCTTGACGAGCAATCCGAGGTCGAACATCGACATGAACCGGAGTGTCGTGACGGTCTGGATCAACTTGCGGTCGGACATCGTCCCCAGGACGACACCCTCCGACTCCCCGACCGGATCACCGACGAGGCTGCGCGCGAGCACGGTGGTCGCCAAAGCCGAGCCTGCCACGAGCTCGGACTGCACGGAATCATCGCCGGAGTCGTACACAGGCGTCAAGCAGGATCCGTACGCCTCGACCACGGCGGCGCGAGTTCGGTCTGCACTCGGAGACACCACCCAAGCACCGGCTTCGGGTCCGCGGGTGTAATTCTGGCCCGCGTTCTCGAGAACACCGACCCTACGGGCGGTATCCAACACCGATCGATAATTCACCATCGCCATGAAGTCCGGTTGTGTAGCGACACTGTCGAAACCAGGAATCCCAAGCGCAGCAACGATCTCGGCCGAGTCGTTCCAGTAGTCGATGCGGGCCGATGTCGCGCAGCGCTCGGTCGCAGCCCACGTTGCCAAACGCTGCAGGAGCGAGACGACTATCGGTGTACTCAGTGGGCTTGCGCGCCCCGGCGATACCGAGGAACTGGGCACCGGCGCGACTGCAGTCGAGGACCCGATCTCCCTCGAGATCTCCTCGTTCTGAGATGGCGACAATCGCTCAGCGATGACGAACCTACCGAACAGATGGACGGCGCGGCGGATCTCGTCACGCTCTCTCGGCGACTGTTCATACTCATCGAAGTCGAAGTACTCGTGATCATCGAGACAGAACATGTCGATCGGAAAATCTGCGCCGTACACGCTCACGTTCCGCTCGCGGACCGATCGATCGATTGTCATCGCTGCCGCCAAAGCCGTCAACTGGTCTGTGGCCCAGCTGTTCTCGATCAGCCAATCGGAGAATTGGAGAAGGATGGTCGGCCAGAAAAGGGCTTCCCTTTCACGCGGATCCTGTA
This sequence comes from Rhodococcus sp. IEGM 1372, assembly GCF_030056835.1. NCBI lineage: Bacteria > Bacillati > Actinomycetota > Actinomycetes > Mycobacteriales > Nocardiaceae > Rhodococcus > Rhodococcus sp. IEGM 1372. Next base: position 22,101 of record NZ_JASHKS010000037.1, read on the forward strand.
TGTAGGCCTTGCGACTGGTCTTTCTGCTGCGCGATCTGCGGTTGCTCATGATGTCCCCCCGGATGTATGTGGTCGAGAGAGTAGGCGAGGGGTACGACAACCCCGAACTCCGAGTAGCACAAGTGCTACCCTTTCGATATGGAGTCCATCGGATTGAAAGAGCTTCGGCAGCACGCGTCCGACTATGTCAAGCGCGCGGAGGCAGGCGAGTCGATGCTCATCACGGTCGCCGGACGGCCCAGCGCCTTGTTGGGGCCGGCAGAGCGAAAGCAATGGAACACGTTCGACGACGTCGCCGATGTTTTCGACTCGGAACGCGACCCGACCCTTGCCGACGATCTGATCGACATCGACGACGTGATGCAGGACCCATGGCAGCGATGAGGACGGTGCTCGACACCAGCGTCCTGATAGGAGACTCGCTCGATCGCGTCGCAGGGGAAGTCGCGATCAGCGCCATCAGCCTGGCAGAACTTCACTTCGGAGTTCTGGTTGCTTCCACATCCGAACAGCGCGCGCTGAGACTTCAGCGATTGGTTGCGGTCGAGCGCCGCTTCGAACCTCTTGCAGTGGATGCCAATGTTGCCCGAAGCTACGGTCGGCTGGCAGCAGCGGTTCGAGAAAGCGGCCGCCGCCCACAAGCGAGAGCGCTCGACTTGATGATCGCGGCGACCGCACACGCTCACGGTGCTCGACTGATGACCCGCAATGCCGAGGATCTTCGAGGCATCGAAGAACTGGTCGAGATCCACAGCCCCTGAAGCCACCGCGTCGTTCACCCCGGCGACACGTGCAGTTCCCACAACCCATGCCTGCGTGTCGATTCAGGTCGGGAGCATGAGCAACTTCCGTGCTCGATGCTTCCAGGAGATGTACCTAGTGAACACTGTTCGTCGCGTTGCCACCGGTGGAATCCTCGGTCTCGCAGCCTCACCCTCGCATCCTGCTCCGAGCCCGCGGCTCCCGAGGCCGGTGGAGACGGCGACGGGGCCGGCGGCACCCTCACGGTCTACACCTCGGAGCCGCAGGCGAAGATCGACGCTCTCAACGCCGAGTTCACCGCAGAGAACCCCGGAATCGATGTGCAGGTGTTCCGCGCGGGCACCGGCGATCTCAATGCGCGCATCGCGTCGGAGCGGCAGACCGGCTCCATCGGTGCCGACGTTCTGCTCGCCGCGGACGCCCCCACGTTCGAGAAGTACAAGGCCGACGACCTGCTGCTGCAGTACACCCCGGCCGACGTCGACGCGCTCGATCCCAACGTCGTCGATCCCGACGGCTACTACGTGGGAACCCGCATCATCCCGACGGTCATCGCGTACAACACCGGGACCGCCTCGCAGCCCCCGACGTCGTGGAAGGACCTGGCGGACCCCCAGTACAAGGGCCGGATCACGCTGCCCAATCCCGATGTGTCGGCGCGGCAGCGTTCAACACCGCCGTCTGGTTGGGTCAGGAAGACCTCGGCCTTCCGTGGCTCACCGACCTGGTCGCCAACGAACCCGTGGTCGCCGAGAGCAACGGCCCCGTCGCTCAGGCCGTCGCGGCCGGCACCCAGCCTGTCGGGATAGTCGTCGACTACCTGGTGCGCGAGTTGGCCGAGAAAGGCTCGCCCATCGCCGCGTCGTACCCGACCGACGGCGTCCCGTACATCTCCGAGCCCGCCGGAATATTCAAGGACTCGGCCAACCAGGAGGCCGCGCAGAAGTACGTGGACTTCCTCGTCGGCAAGCGCGGTCAGGAGATTGCCGTCGAGCAGCAGTACCTGCCGGTTCGGTCCGACGTGGGCACGCCCGAGGGTGCACCCGCACTGGATGACATCGAACTGCTGAACCCGGACCTCGACACCATCACCGCGTCCCAGCCCGATGCCGTCGCCACGTTCAACGATCTTCTTGGCTGACCGCGTCACCTGGGTACGCGCCTGCCTGTGGTTGGCAGTACTGGCCCTGATCGGCGCTCCACTGGCGACCGTGGTCTCGATCGGATTGGGCGGCAACCACATACAGGAGCTGCTCGACGGTGGAATCGCGTCGGCCGCGACCAACAGCGTCGTGTCGGCCGGTGTGTCGGCGGCCGCGGCGGTGGTGATCGCGACCATCATGGCCCTCGTTCTCGATCGCACCGATCTGCCGGGCCGATCGGTGCTGCGCCTGATTCTGCTCAGCCCGTTGCTGATTCCGCCGTTCGTCGGCGCGATCGCCTGGACGGGCCTGCTCGGCCCGAGCGGGATGATCAACTCGTACTGGAACGACGCCTTCGGCGCCGGACCGCTGTGGAACATCTACGGCGGCGACGGAGTGATCTTCTTGCTGACGGTCCACTCGTATCCGCTTGCGTACCTGATCATTTCGTCGGCGCTCCGACGCGTACCCGGCGATCTGGAACAGGCGGCTCGAATTGCCGGGGCATCTCCCTGGCGAGCCATGCGCGATGTGACGCTGCCACTGCTGCGTCCTGCTCTCCTGGCGTCGCTGACGTTGACGGCCGTGTCCAATCTGGCCGATTTCGGCATCCCGGCGCTGGTCGGACTGCCCGAGCGCTACGTCACCCTGTCGACCATGGTGTACCGATACATCCAGTCGGGCACCGTCGATCGACCACTGGAGGTGGTCTCCACCATCGGCATCGGACTCCTCGCACTGGCCGTGGTCGCGGTCGCACTCGACCGCGTTCTGGGGCGTCGCTCCGTTCAGCTCGACGGTGCGGTCACTGCCCCGCAGCTACTTCCGTTGGGCCGCAGCCGAATTCCAGCAGGTCTCGCCGCGTGGATCCTCGGCCTCGTTCTGACGGTCCTGCCGATCCTGGCGTTGGCGACGCAGGCCCTGCTTCCGGCCCCCGGCGTGCCGCTCACCTGGGGCAACCTCACGCTGCGGAGTATCGAGAGCGCGGTCACCGCACCGGGAACCCTCGTCGGCATTCAGAATTCGGTGACGCTGGCCTTGGGAGCCGCAGTCGTCTGCGGATTCCTGGGCCTGGCCATCGGGGTACTGACCACCCGCACCAGGTCTCGCGACAACGTCGGCCTGGATTTGGCGGCGATGCTGCCGCAGGCGATTCCGGGTCTGGTCATCGCAGTCGGCTGGTTGATCATCGGCCGCTACACCGGCCTGTTCGACACCAAGTGGGTCATCCTGTGCGCCTACGTGATGGCGTTCCTCGCGATCGTCGTCCAGGCCGTTCGAGCACCGCTGAGTTCCACTCCGACAGCACTCGAGGAAGTGGCCAGATCCTCCGGCGCGTCACATCTTCGATCGCTGTGGGACGTGCCGTGGAAGATGGCGATCCCCGCTGCAGTCACCGGTGCGGTGCTCGTTGCTCTCACTGCGGTGCGCGAGCTGACCATGTCGGTGCTCCTCGTCGCTCCGGGCACACAGACCCTCGGCGTCTCCATATTCAACCTGCAGCAGGCCGGCGACTACAACGCCGCCTCTGCCCTGTCCTTACTCGTCGCGCTCGTCGGATTCGCGGGCCTCGGCCTCGTCGCCTCCACCCGAGCCGGACGACCGTAGATCCAACGCTGAGAAGAGAGAACCGATGTCCGCCATCACGATCGAACGTCTCGGCCTCCGGTACCACGACGGCACGGTCGGCGTGGAGGGCATCGACCTGAAGATTGCCGACGGAGAGTTCGTCGCACTCGTCGGGCCGTCGGGCTCCGGTAAGACCACGCTGCTGCGTACCGTCGCCGGCTTCCTGACCCCGACTGCCGGTTCGATCTCCATCGGCCCGGATGTGGTTGCCAGCGAGCAACTCTCGACGCCGCCCGAGTCGCGCAAGCTCGGCATGGTGTTTCAGCAGCACGCGCTGTGGCCGCACCGCAGCGTCGGGCGCAACGTCTCCTACCCACTCGAACTGGCCAAGGTCTCCAAACCGGAGCGAACGAAGAAGGTCGCCGACGTGCTCGAGCTCGTCGGGCTGCCCGGGCTCGAGAACCGAGACCCGTCGACGCTGTCCGGTGGCCAGCGGCAACGCGTCGCCCTCGCGCGCGCTCTGGTCGGCTCGCCACGGGCACTACTACTCGACGAGGCGCTCTCGGCATTGGACGAGCCACTGCGAGATCGGCTCCGCCTCGAGCTGAGATCTCTGACGCGAGCAGCTGGTCTGACCGTCGTACACGTCACGCACGATCGCACCGAGGCCCTCGCCCTCGCCGACCGGGTGGTCGTCCTCGATCGGGGCAGCATCGCGCAGATCGGTACACCCGAGGACGTGGTGCGCGCCCCGAACTCGGCGTTCGTCGCCCGCTTCCTGTCCGACGCCACCCTCGTCGACGGCACCGTCGCCCACGGCACCTTCACCTCGGGCTCCCTGACACTCGCGGCGCACGGTGTCGGCCCCGGAACGCTTGCGGTCCTGCCGTCCGATATCGACATCGTGCCCGACGGCGAGATAGAAGGAACCGTCACCTCGTCACTCTTCGGCCGCGATGCCAGCGATGTTCTGGTGCGCTCCGGCGATGTGGACTTCCGATGCTCGGTACGCGGACCGCGTCCCGAGGTGGGTGACACCGTCGCGCTGACCGTCCGGCGGTCGTTCTTCTACCCGCGGTAGTCACTCTCGACCGCGGATCGGCTCCCCAGTTTCGGATTTCCGACTGCGATCGGAGGCACAAATCCATATCCGGGGAGCCGATCCCCGTCCGGATCCACCCGATCCGCAGCCGACCCACCACTGTGACCCACCAGACAGGAATATTATTTGCTTAGCGCATGTATGTATATATATGGTTGCAGACAGCAAGTAAATGGACATCGGCGTTGGAGTACTCATGGCAGTTCAATCCACGACAGCGGAGTCGTTGGTCGAAGAGGTCTTCCTCTTCGGGCGCACGCTGAAGCGGGCCGTGACCACCGGAGTCGAGGATTCACCACTGCCGCAGGCCCTGACCGGAGTTCTGGCCATCCTGGCGACCGAGGGTGAATGCAGGCAGACCGACCTCGCCAGCAGGCTGTGCGTCAGTCAGTCGGCCCTCAGCCGGCAGATCGCGGACCTCGTCGACCTCGGCTATATCGATCGACATCCCGATCCCGACGACCGAAGGGCGTCACGGGTCTGTGTGTCGGACATCGGTCAGGTTCGACTGACACAAATTTGGAACAGACGCGCACGCCGCCTGGCAGAAATGTTGAGCGGCTGGAGCGAGGACGAGGCACTCGATGCACTCGACTCGATCCGCAAACTGAACGACACCTTCACCGAAGACGCCCACGCCCAGCACCAGGACGTGGCACGTATTGAATCGATTGCGAGATAAGACATGACCACATCTGCGGATACTCCGCCCAATCAGGCAGTCGTCGATCCCGACGCGATGTCGCATCGCCAGATCCTCGAAGCCCTCACCGGCCTGCTCGCCGCGCTGTTCACCGCGCTGCTGAGCACCACCATCGTCTCGACGGCACTGCCCACCATCATCGGTGATCTGAAGGGTTCGCAGACCGCGTATGCCTGGGTCATCACCACCGCACTGCTGGCCAACGCCGCATCGACGCCCATCTGGGGCAAGCTGGCCGACCTGTTCAACAAGAAGGTGCTGGTCCAGAGCGCGATTCTCATCTTCGTCGCAGGCTCACTGATCGCCGGCTTCGCGCACAACGTGCCGGTCCTGCTGGCCGCACGCGTGGTGCAGGGCATCGGCATGGGTGGTCTGACGGCTCTCGTCATCGCCATCATCGGCACCATCGTCTCCCCGCGTGATCGCGGCCGCTACTCCGGCTACACCGGTGCCGTCATGGCCGTGTCGATGTCCGGTGGCCCGATCCTGGGCGGCGTCATCGTGGACAGCCCGCTCGGCTGGCGCTGGTGCTTCTTCGTCTGCGTACCGCTGGCCGTCGTCGCCCTCGGCCTGCTGCAGAAGACCCTGCACATCAAGACCATCCGCAAGGACAACGTCTCCATCGACTGGCTCGGTGCACTTCTGCTCACCGCAGGTGTTTCCGTTCTCCTCGTGTGGGTCTCGTTCGCAGGCAAGGCCGACTACTACGCCTGGCTCTCCCGTGAGACGGCCTACCTGGTCGGCGGCGGAGTGCTGCTGCTCATCCTGACGATCATCGTCGAGGCGCGTCACAAGTCGCCGATCATCCCGCTCAAGATCGTCACCGAACGCACCACCGGCTTGGCTATCGTCGCGTCCATCGCCGTCGGTGTCGGCCTCTTCGGAGCCACCACCTTCCTCGGCCAGTACTTCCAGACCGCTCGCGGCTACACCCCGACCGAAGCCGGATTGCTGTCCATCCCACTGGTGTTCGGCATGCTCGTCGCCTCCGTCGGCTCGGGTCAGCTAATCACCAAGTTCGGTAAGTGGAAGCCGTTCATCGTCACCGGATCCGTTCTGTTGGTCGTCGGATTCCTGCTCCTGGGCACGATCGACCACGCCACCAGCCTGGTCACCGTCGGAATCTTCATCACCATCGTCGGCCTCGGTACCGGCATGTTGATGCAGAATCTCGTTCTCGCAGTGCAGAACACGGTCAGTGTGCAGAACGTCGGTGCGGCATCGTCGACGGTTGCGTTCTTCCGTACCTTCGGCGGCGCGATCGGCGTCTCGGTTCTCGGCTCGCTCCTGGCAACTCGGGTTGCCGAGAAGTCCGCAGCAGGCCTGGCCCAGCTCGGCGTCGACAGCTCGTCGGGTGGCGGTGGATCACTCGATCTCACCGCACTGCCCGCGCCGGTCCTCGAAGTCGTCCGCACGGCCTACGGTGACGCGACCGGACGCATCTTCATGATCGCCGGCTTCGTTGCGATCGTCACGCTGATCGCGGTGATCTTCATTCCGAATCGCCCTCTGCGCCAGACGATCGACATCGCGACGACCCCTGCGCAGGGACCCAAGGACGAGCCGCAGGACCAGCTCGCCGAGATTCCGTCCTTCGGTGACACGCAGGAGTACGTCTCCGCCGAGCGCGAGGCCGAGTACGACGCCCATCGTCGCGCCGAGGGTCGGCACGAGGCTCAACCGGGACAGCGCCCCTTCGAGGGTCTGAGCACCGACGCACGTGATCGACTGCTCGCCCTGCTGCTACCCGAGCCGAAGGACACGTTGGCCGCACTGGACGAGGCCGAGACCATCCGCGCCGAAGTGATCGAACTGCAGCAGGAACTCGATGCGAAGATGCTCGATTTCGATGCAGTGTGCGAGCGGCTCCGTCGCCTCGGACTCAGCGAGCAGCAGATCGCTCGAGTGTTGGGAGACAACCACATTCCCGACAGTCGCAATCACTACGCACACGCAGGATTGAACGGACACAGCGTCAACTAGGTCCACCGCCGACCAGGCCAAGCGTTACGGCGGTTCCCCGCACCCCCACCGGGAGTGCGGGGAATTTTCGTTCTCTATGCTCCAAGAACGGACCGGCCACCTTCTTTCGGTTCTGCACAGGCGGGAGAATCGCTCATGACACGTCGCCTCCAGATCTCCGCCGCCGCGGTCCTGGTAGCAGCGCTCGTCTGCGCTTCGTGCGCAACCGAAGAGCGGACGCCCGGCGCCCCCATCGACGGTGCAACGGGGTCCGCTCCCGGACTCGGGTGGACTCTCACTCCCTCGGATGCGGGTATCGAGGGCGGCCAGTTCCGCGATCCCGTCCAGGGCAGTGACACCGATTCGATGCACTCGGGATCCATCTCCGACGGGTCGACGGTCGTAACGCTCGTCGGCCGCCTGGACGGCAGGGAGTTCGTCGACGCGACCCTGGTGGGCGCGAGCATCGCAGACGGCTCGGTGCGCTGGCGTGCCCCCGCGGACGATATCGTCGGCTGCGGTGAGGAATTCGTCGACGGGCAGGTCGTCTGCTACCGCGGCAACACCGGCACTACATCCGAAATCCTCACTGTCGACACCGAATCCGGAGAATCGAGCACTCGGGACACGGCCTTTCCGATCACGAGTCTGACCACCGCAGACGGCCACGTGTACACCTCCCGGGCGGTGCGTGATGGTGCGAGGGCGACGGTGTCTCGCGGCACTGCGGACGCCCTCGACGCGGACTGGTCGGTGCAGTTCGATTCCACGGCCTCGCCTGACGCACCGTTCGCGTCCACGCTGCACACCGAGAACGAAATCGGGTTGTTCGACGACGGCCGAGGAGTGTTCGCCTTCGACCTCGACACCGGCGACAACCTCTGGTCCAGAACGGTTCCCGACTGCGCCCGATCGGGCGTCGCCTCGCGCGACGGCGCAGTGCGGGTGGCGCGGGCCGACTGCTCGGACCCGAATGCGATCGTGGGTTCGGAAATCGTCGACACCGACGGAACCGTTCTCGCTGCAACGGATTCCGTGACCCTGCAGCAACCGACGTTCGATTCCCCCGCCGAGTCGAGTCCGCTACTGCTCGGAACGGGAGGCTATCGGCCGTCGAATCCCGACCCCGTGTGGACCGCCGAGAGTCTGGTCTGGGCCGTTCCGTCGGACATCACCGGCCCCGCCGCGGCGTTCCTGTCCACCAACGGACTGGCCTACGCCGTCACGGGTTCGGTTGCACTGCTGCGCAACACCGACACGGCCACCGAATCCGCGATCGACCTCGACACCGGGACCACGCTGTGGAGTCGAGAATCGGGGGCTTTCGCGGAGGTCGGCGCCCTCGACGGCGACGTAGCCACGCTGTTCGGACCGGAAGTTCTGCGCGGAATCGACGTCAGAACCGGATCCACGGTATGGGACATCCCCGTGGCGACGTTCGACGACGAGGGAATCGATCGGCAGTCGTGGCCGATGTTCGATCGAGTCGACAGCGACTCGATCGACACCGACTCGATCTACAGCAGGGCACTGAGCATCTCGCTGCTACGAGCGAGATAGATCTTCCCCCGTCGTCGACGCTGCTTACCGACCCGGAATGTACTTCAGCGCCTTGACGAAGGGCGGCATGATCTTTGCCCACAGCTTCGGCGGAAGTCCGCGCGGCCCACCGAGGTTGAGCAGACGCGTCGTCGCGATGGTCTGCGATTCCGTGTACTTGAGCAGCCCCTCGGTACCGTGCCTGCGTCCGACACCGGACACGCCCATGCCGCCCATCGGAGCGCCGGTGGTGCCCCACGTCGGCGCGTAGCCCTCGTCGACGTTGACGGTGCCCGAATGCAGCCGCGCCGCAATGGCTTCGCCCTGCGCCTTGGTCTTGGCCCACACGCTGGCGTTGAGTCCGTACTCGGTGTCGTTGGCCTTCTCGATGGCCTCGTCGACGTCGGCGACGGGGTAGATCGACACCAGCGGCCCGAAGGTCTCGGTTGCCGCGCATTCCATGTCCTCGGTGACGTTCGTCAGCAGCGTCGGCTCGTAGAACAGCGGGCCGATGTCGGGACGTGCATTGCCGCCTGCGACGACGGTCGCGCCCTTGACCTTGGCGTCGTCGACGTGGGCCGAGACCGTCTTGATCTGATCCTCGGAGATGAGGCTGCCCATCTCGATGCCGAATTCGTAGTCGGCTCCGAGGCTCATATTGCGCACCCGTTGACCGAACTTCTCGGTGAACTCCGCGGCGATCGATTTCTCGACGTAGATACGTTCGATGGAGATACAGAGCTGGCCGGAGTTGGAGAAGCAGGCCCGCACGGCCGCGTCGGACACTTCCCGCAGGTTGGCACCCTTGGCGACGATCATCGCGTTCTTGCCGCCGAGCTCGGCGGAGAATCCGATGAGTCGACGCCCGGCCTGCTCGGCCAACAGCTGACCGGTGGCGGTGGAGCCGGTGAACATGACGTACTCGGTGTTCTCGACGATGGCGGTTCCCACCACCGAACCCGGGCCGGGAACCACGGCGAACAGATCACGGGGCAGACCGGCCTTGTAGAGCAGTTCGACGCAGGCGAGCGCGCAGTACGGCGTCTGACTGTCCGGCTTGAGCACCACTCCGTTGCCTGCCAGCAGTGCCGGGATGGCGTCGGACACCGCGAGGGTCATCGGGTAGTTCCACGGGGAGATGATTCCGACGACGCCCTTCGGCTGGTACCGGATCCGAGTCTTGGTCAGCACGGGCAGCATGCCGGTGACCTTCTTCGGGGCCAGCAGCTTCGCGGCGGTGCGCGCGTAGTGCCGAGCGGTCATCGAGATGTCGAGAACCTCTTCGAGGGCAGCGGCGCGGGACTTGCCGGTCTCGGCCTGCGCCATGTCCATCAGCTCGTCGCGGTGGGCGAGCACCAGGTCGCGGTAGCGGTGGAAGATCTCGGCGCGCTCGGACACGGGACGCTTGGCCCAGGCCACCTGAGCTGCGCGAACGCGGGCGATCGCAGCGGTCGCGTCGGCGGCGGTGCCCACCGGGATGGTCGCCAGCTCCTTGCCGGTGAACACCTCGGTGATGGTCTTCGTCGGCCGCGATTCGGCGTCGGGGATGGCGATGAGATCGGCGAGCCGGGAGAAGGTCGAGGCGGACGGTGCTGGCATGGACTGGTCCCTACTGGTGAGTAGTGTTTTGAGTAACAGACAACCTACCTGGTCTTCGGCTCACTTCACAGGGCCGAAATTACCGAATCCTGTGGCACGATGGTCAGTGGTCTACCGGACGTCGGGGCGTACGGAGCTACAGGGTGGGAAATATATGCGCAAGGCATTCGTTCTGGCCGGAGCCGCGGCACTGATGCTGTCGTTCGCAGGGTCGGCCCAGGCCGATCCACTGCAGGATTTCATCGCTCCGCCGAGCGATCCGGATGCGTATCTCCCCACCTCACTCGGTGATCCGTGGTTCGACCCGCCTGCCGGGTACGAGAACCTGCAGCCCGGCACGGTGCTGAACCGTCGCGACGTCGCGGTCACCCCCGAGGCGTCGTCCGTGCAGTTGCTATTCCGCTCCACCGATTCGAAGAACCGACCCATCGCCGCGGCGACGACGGTCCTGACGCCCACCGTGCCGTGGACCGGAGCCGGAGATCGTCCGGTCATCGCGTACAACGAGGCAACGGACTCGCTCGGTAATCAGTGCGCGCCGTCGTACACACTGCCGCGCGGCAACAACAAGGAAGTCGATCAGGTCCGGATTCTGCTCGACCGCGGCTACACGGTCGTCGTCACCGATTACCAGGGTCCTCGGCAAGCCTATTCGGCCGGTCTCGTCTCCGGACACACCGTGCTCGACGGCTTACGCGCATCCCAGAGTGCAGGAGTGGCTGCGGACGCGCCGATCGGCATCACCGGCTACTCCGGCGGTGCCATCGCCTCGGGTTGGGCCGCCCAGTTGGCTCCCGAGTACGCGCCCGAGTTGAACATCGCCGGTGTCGCGTTCGGTGGCCCGCCGACCGACTACAAGATTCTGCAGACCTCTCTGAACGGCCAGATCGGTTCCGGTCTGTTCACTGCGGCGACCATCGGATTGTCCAGGGAGTACCCGGAGATGCGGGAGCTCGCCAACGACAACGGGAAGCGACTGGCTTTGGCGCAGAAGGATCAATGCGTCGATGTGTTGTCGTATTCGGGGCTGTTGTTGCTGGACCAGCGAAACCTCTCCAACGTGCCCGATGTCTTCGACCACCCGATCACCAAGGCCGTCGTCGAAGAGAACCGGATGGGCCAGACGACGCCGGACGCACCGATCTACATCTACCAGGGGCTGCAGGACTTCCTCATCCCCAAGGAAGGTGCCGAGGCCGTGCAGGACCAGTGGTGCGCGGCGGGAGCGTCGGTTCGCCTCGAATTGGTTCCCGGAGATCATTCGGTGGCGCAGACCAACGGCCGTCCCGGTGCGTACGACTGGCTCGGGCAGCGCCTCGCCGGAGAATCCACCTCCGGGTGCGAGCGCGTGACCCGGTAGGAGTGGAGCCTGCGGAACGACCATGAAGGCCAGCGCGGCTTGACCCTCACGCCACGGGAGGCAGCACAGTGTCCTTCGTGAGTGATTCTTCCTTCGTCGGCAACGAGACCTTCGGCAGCGACCAGGACAGCATGCAGGTCGGTGCTGTCGCACGGTTGGTGGGTGTCAGCGTCAGGACGCTGCATCATTACGACGAGATCGCGTTGGTGGTGCCGTCGGGTAGAACCCCGAAGGGCTATCGGACGTACTCGTCGGCCGATGTCGAGCGGCTGCATCAGGTGTTGACCTATCGCGAGCTCGGGTTTGCGCTCGACGTCATCGCGGCGTTGCTCGACGATCCCGCGGTCGATGCCATGGCGCATCTGCGTCGGCAGCGAGAGTTGTTGAACGAGCGAATCGATCACTTGCACGCAATGGCTGCGGCCGTGGACAAGATGATGGAGGCGAAAAAGATGGGTATGCAACTGACTCCCGAGGAGCAGCGCGAGATCTTCGGCGACAACTGGACCGGCGAAGAGTACGCAGAGGAAGCCGAGCAACGCTGGGGCGAGACCGACGAGTGGAAGCAGTCGCAGGAGCGGACGGCGTCGTTCACCAAGGACGACTGGAAGGCCGTCAAGGTCGAGGCCGATCTCCTCGAAGCGGATCTCGCAGCCGCGATGCAGCGGGGTGTGTCACCGGATTCCACCGAGGCCGGGGTACTGGCCGAGCGTCATCGGGCCTCGATCGAACGGTACTACGACTGCGGTTACGAGATGCAGGTGAACCTCGCGGAGATGTACATCGCCGACGAGCGATTTGCCAAGCACTACAACGAGATTGCGTCCGGCTTGGCGCAGTACCTTCGCGACGTCATCGTTGCGAACGCCGCTCGCCAGGGTTGACGCGCGCCATCGCGGACCGCTCGTGTGCGGTCGATCCACCCCAGACTCCGTATTTTTCGTCCGAGTCGAGTGCGTGCTGCAGGCAGCGCGCGATCACGGGGCATCGATCGCACACGAGCTTCGCCTGTCGCTCGAGGTTTCTCAGCGAGTATCCCCGCAGTCCCAGGGGCGGGTAGAACATCGAGACCGGCATCGAGCGGCAGGCAGCGTTCATCTGCCAATCCCAGTGCTCGGAGATCGGTTGCATTGCTTGCGTTCTCATCGGCAGCATCCACCCCTTTCGATCAGAGACTCAGTAGTCGGCGGGTGTTGCGGGATGTGACTGCGCGCCGGTTCCCCAGTCCGCCGTCCGCGGCACGTGCGCTGAGCAGGGTTCTGCGATCGATCACTGTCGAAGTCCTTCTGTCCGCCGTCACAAACTGACGTTAGCGTCACATATGAGATAAACCGCAGTCAACGGTGACATATACCAAGACAGGTCGGACTAGCATTGCGCGATGACAACCGATCGCTCTACCCCGAGCCCCATGCAGTTCCTCGGGTACACGTTCGGACGCGTCCTGCCCGCGTCGATGCAAGACTGGGTTCGAAACGATCTGGTGGGTAATGGCGCCCAGGTTCGCTACATCGCGCGCTTCGTTCTTCCGATCGTTCCGCTACTGCTGCTGTTCCTGCTGGTCCCGGGGCCGCTGTGGATGTCCCTGGCGATGATGTCACTGCTGTTCATTCCGCTGGTCTACTTCTCGATCGCGCTGATGAACGTCTACCGGCGGCATCGTCTGCTGATCCACGGCCTCGACCCGCAGATGATCAACGCCAAGGCCCAGAGCCGGGTCGACCGCACTCGTGACGACTACGAACGGCGTCACGGCCGCGGTTGATGTGCGAGCGATAGTCTGTGCCGCATGACGTCACCTGTGGAATTCAAGGCAACAGCTGATCTGGCCGACGAGATCGGTCCCGATATCCGCAGTTGCGACACCCAGTTCATCCAGTTCGGCAAGCACACGGAGTTCGCGGGCCCCATCACCACCATTCGCTGCTTCCAGGACAATCTGCTGGTCAAGCAGACCCTGAGCGAACCCGGCAACGGTGGCGTGCTGGTGGTCGACGGCGATGCCAGCGTGCATACCGCGTTGGTCGGAGACATCATCGCCGGACGCGGCGTCACCAACGGTTGGGCGGGTGTCATCGTCAACGGTGCGGTGCGCGACTCCGCGATTCTGCGCACGCTCGAGATCGGCGTCAAGGCACTGGGGACCAACCCGCGCAAGAGCACTCAGACCGGCTCGGGCGAGAAGAACGTCCCGGTGAGCTTCGGCGGAGTGACCTTCAACCCGGGCGAGATCGTCTACAGCGACCACGACGGCGTCGTCGCGGTCTAGCCCACGAACGGCGGCAGGCGTCGATGCCTGCCGCCGCGATGTTCTTACTTCACGAACGCGAGCAGCGCGTCGTTCACTTCCTGGAAGTGCGTCCACAGCAGCCCGTGCGGCGCGCCCTCGACCTCGACGTACGTCGCCTCCGGGAACACCTTGTGGAACTGCCGGCCCGTCGAATCGATCGGCAGGATGTTGTCTGCCGTGCCATGCAGGATCAGCGTCGGCTTGCCCGAGTCGCGGACCTTCTCCACATCACCGCGGAAATCCTCGAGCCAGGTGGGCACGACGGCGTAGGCAGCCACGGGAGCGCTGCCGGTCGCGGTGTTCCAGCTCGCGCGGACCGCAGCCTCACTGATGCGGTTCCCGAGGTTCTCGTCGAGGTTGTAGAAGTCCTTGTAGAAACTGTCGAACCAGGCGAAGCGATCCTCGCGAGCGGCACTGTCGATGCCGTCGAACACCGACCGAGGAACGCCGGTGGGGTTGTCGTCGGTCTGCAGCAGGAACGGCTCGAGCGAGGCGAGGAACGCGAACTTCGCGACGCGATCCGTGCCGTACTTCGCGGCGTAGCGCGCGAGTTCGCCTGTGCCCATCGAGAATCCGACCAGGATGACATCGTTCAGATCGAGCTCGGTCAGCACCTTGTCCAGGTCGGAGGCGAAGGTGTCGTAGTCGTATCCGACGGTCGGCTTGCTCGACTGACCGAATCCGCGGCGGTCGTAGGTGATGACGCGGTAGCCGGCGTCGAGCAACGCCCGCGACTGCCGTTCCCAGGAGTTGCCGTCGAGCGGGTAGCCGTGGATGAGCACGACGGGCTGCCCGGTGCCGTGATCCTCGTAGTAGACCTCGACGGGTGTGGAGTTCTCGGTTCCGACGTTGATGTGCGCCATGATCCTGCCTTCCTGTGGTCCTGAGCCGAGCAGGAGAACGGTCGTTCTCTCCGCATGTGGACTACTGTAGAGAACGTTGGTTCTCTCGGCAAGGGGTAGACGATGACGAATACGGAACTCGGGCGGGACGACGTGATCCGAGCAGCGGACGCGCTGTTCTACGCCCGCGGAATTCAGGCCGTCGGCATGGACGAACTGCGCACTGCGGCGGGCATCTCTCTCAAACGCATGTACTCGCTCTTCCCGTCGAAGACCGCCATCGTGGCCGAGGTTCTTCGCGGGCGCACCCGTCAATGGAACGACGGCATCCATGCCGAAGCCGCCGTTCACGAGTCTCCTCGAGAGAAGCTGCTGTCGATCTTCGACTTCCTGGACCACTGGTTTCGCGAGGACGACTTCCGCGGGTGTGCCTTCATCAACTCCTTCGGCGAATTGGGCGCAACCATGCCCGAGGTCGCCGACGCCGCACATCAGCACAAGAAGAACTTCATCGACTACGTCACCCGATTGGCCGTCGAAGCCGGCTGCGCACCGACCGTCGGACTGCAGATCGCGTTGCTCGCCGAAGGTGCGCAAACCACCGCGGCCATCACCGAACTGGCCGAATCTGCCGCTGCGGCAAAGACTGCGGCCGAGGTTCTGCTGGATTCGAGCGCGGGGCAGGTCGATCGCTGACCAGCGCACCTCACCGTTCACAACCGTGCGCGATGCGCGGCATTCCGCGTCCGAGATCCACTTCTGAACACTGAGGTGCGCCCCACGTGTCACACTCGAGGCCATGAAGGCATTCGGCTCGGCAATTCCGATTCTGCGTATCTTCGACGACGCCGAAGCGCGCGCGTTCTACGTGGACTACCTGGGCTTCACTGTCGAGTGGGAGCACCGCTTCGAGCCCGATCTACCGCTGTACGTGCGTATTTCACGTGGGAAGTGTGTACTCGATCTCTCGCAGCACTACGGCGACGGCACACCAGGCACATCGGTGTGGATACCGATCCCGGACGTCACGTCCTTCAATACCGAACTGCTGCAGAAGAACAACCCTCGCAGCCGACCAGGAATCGATCCCGACGCACCGGGCGGACCGACCATGACGATCACCGATCCGTTCTCGAACAACCTGCGCTTCTGCCAGGTCGGTCGCTGACCAGCGCACCTCACCGTTCACAACCGTGCGCGATGCGCGGGTTTCCGCGTTCCGGACCCACTTCTGAACAACCAGGTGCGCTCACTCATCGACAATCACTGACATTTGACACTGAAATTCTTCGCAGGGCGGCGTTAGCGTCGAAGACATGAGCAAGCTACGAATCCTCGCCGCCCTCACAGTGTCGACGTCCCTGCTGGTCAGTGGGTGCTCCACATCCGACGAGCCGTCAGCCGTCGAGTCGACCACCACCACGCCCTCGACCGGAACCATCAGAACCGACGACGTCCAGGCGGCCTTGGACGCCATGGTCGACGCCGGATCCGTTGCCGCTGTCGCGCAGGTACGTGACGGCGAGGATTCATGGTCGGGAGCCGCAGGCCTGGTCGAACGCGACGGCACCGAGGCCGCGTCGGCCGACGACCCGGTCCGCATTGCCAGCGTCACCAAGGCGATGGTTGCTGCCGTCGTGCTTCAGCTCGTGGACGAGGGGAAGCTCGAGCTCGATCAGCAGGTCGACGAGTTGCTTCCCGGCCTGCTTCCGAGGTCGGTGACCGTTCGCCAACTACTCGATCACACCAGTGGAGTTCCCGACTACTTCACCGGATTCGACTCGGCGGAGCAGATCGCCGCGCGGGCGAACGATGCCGTCACCGACGACGAGTTGGTCGCCCAGGCTGTGGCCATGCCCTGGACGAGCGAGCCCGGTCAGGAGTTCAGCTACGCCAACACCAACTACGTCCTGCTCGGGAAGATCATCGCCGAGCTGGACGGCAAGTCCATCGGACAGTCGTTGCAGTACAGGATCTTCGATCCCCTGGAGATGAGCGACACGACGTACCCCACCGATTCGACGCTCGACGCCGATGCCCTGCACGGTTACGTTCTGGACAACGGGACGTACACCGACGTCACCGAGTACGACGCCAGCATCTGGTCGGCGGGGGCGGCAGTGGTCTCCACCGTGGCCGACATGAACACCTTCTTCAGAGGGCTGTTCGACGGCACGCTGATCCCGCAGAACCTGATCGACGAAATGCAGGTCGTGACGCCGTCCACGTACGGACTCGGCCTGCTGCTCGGCGGAGATGCGTGCAACCCGGGCTCGGGCGAGCTCGTGTTCGGCAACCGCGGCAACGGCTTCGGTTACCGCACCTACGCGTTCTCGAGCCCGGACGGTCAGCGTCAGGTATCGCTGGCCTGGACCACGGCGGGGCCGAACCCGGCCGCCGATCCACTCGAGCAGCCGGCCGCCGAAGCGTTGATCGCCGGACTCACCTCGACCTGCCCGGCGTAGAACTCACAGCACGCTCACCCAGCCGTGCACCTCGTCGCTGGTGAGCGCGGCCTGGTGTCGCTTACGCAGAGTCAGCGTCACCGGGCCGGTTTCCTTGGTTCCTAGTGCGCGACCGTCGATTTCGTACACCGGAGCAACTCCGGCCGAGGTGCCGCAGACGAACACCTCGTCGGCGATGTACAGCTCGGTGAGATCGACCGTCCGCTCCTGAACCGTCAGCCCTTCCTCGCGCGCCAGGGTCAGAATGGTCCGACGGTTGATGCCGTCGAGAATGTCGCTGGTGACGTCCGGGGTCACGAGAACGCCGTTCCGGACGAGGAAGATGTTCGCGGCACTGAGTTCGCACACGTGGCCGTTGATGTCGAGGAAGATGCAGTCGTCGAAACCGCTGTCGATCGCATCCTGTTTGGCGAGAACAGAATTGACGTACGCACCGTTGACTTTGGCGCGCGATGGAATGGCGTTGTCGGGGATTCGACGCCACACACTCGTCTTCAACCGCATGCCGTCCTGCGGGACAATGGGATTGGCGTCGTACAGAAAGATCGACACCGTGGTGTGCAGCCCGCGCACCCGAGTTCCGGGAATCGATTCGTCCACGTGGACGGTGGCTCGGACGTAGACCTCGGCCGTCGGGGCGTTGGCGTCGACCACGTCGCGGGTTGCCTGTACGAACCTCTCGAACGTCCACTGCGACGCGAACGTGTCGATGCCGATGATCTTGCAGGACTCGACCAGTCGCTGGTAGTGATCGAGCAACCGGAACGCAGTACGCCGATCACCGTCCACCTGCACGGGGAAGACGGTGTAGACGCTGAGCCCGTACAGAACGGCCGAGGTCGCTACTCCGAGCGTCGCATCCTGCGCCTCGACCAAACGGTCGCCGAAATACACCTTCGAGTGTGGAAGAGCCATGCGGCGATGCTAGTCGCCCGGCAAGTCCGAGCGACAACACATTTCTCGTCGTATGGTCGAGTCCATGAGCGCACGAACAGTACAGACCCGCACCCTGTGGAACGACGGCCCCGAGGTGGGTGCCATCGGCTTGGGGTGCATGGGAATGACCTGGGCATACAAGGCCGACGACCGGACGGAGAGCCCCGATCACGTCATCGGGCACGCCCTGGACCTGGGTGTGAATTTCATCGACACAGCCGATGTGTACGGACCGTTCACCAACGAGGAGGTCGTCGGCACAGCCATCGGTAGCCGACGCGACGAGGTGATCCTCGCGACCAAGGGCGGTCTCGAATCTCATATCGGCGACGCCGGAGAGCCGGTCATTTCGGGCCCCAACGGCAAGCCCGAGCACCTGCGTTCGGCGATCGACGATTCGCTCCGTCGCCTGGGCGTCGATCACATCGATCTGTACTACCTCCATCGCCCGGATCCCGAGGTGGACGTCGAAGACAGCATCGGCGCGATGGCCGAGGCCGTGCAGGCCGGAAAGGTTCGCGCACTGGGTGTCTCGGAGTTCACCGTCGAGCAGCTCGATCGGGCCCAGCAGGTGCATCCGATCTCGGCCGTGCAGTCGGAACTGTCACTGTGGACGCGCGACCACCTGGCGACCTCCCTGAAGTGGACACAAGACAACGGTGCGGCCTTCGTCCCGTTCTCACCGCTGGGCCGCGGCTTCCTGACCGGCAACTTTCGCGGAACCACGCCTGCCGCAGATGATTTCCGTTCACGTCTGCCGCGCTTCAGCCAGGACAACCTCGATGCCAATCTCGTGATCGTCGACGCCATCGCGGCCGTCGCCGACGAGCTCGGTGCGACGCCTGCGCAGGTGGCCTTGGCGTGGGTTCTGGCGCAGGGTGAACATGTGGTCCGATTCCGGGCACCCGGCGCACGTCGCGTCTGGACGAGAACGCGGGAGCGGCCGAGTTGACCTTGAGAGCCGATCACCTCGCTGCACTCGACGCTTTGCCGGCTCCCGCTGGTGGTCGCTATTGAGATCGTCAGTGTCGACCCTGCCGCCGATCTGGGCCTCGCCGAGCAGATTCTCGCAGTGCAGAAGAGTTCGTACGCAGTCGAAGCAAGACTGATCGGCGACAGCAGGATTCCGCTGCTGCACGAGTCGGTGGACGATCTGTGCGCCGCACATGTCCACTGGCTCGTCGCGCGAGAGGATCACGAAATCCTCGGTGCCGCTGCATGGTCCGAGGCGGAGATCGACCGCCTGGTGGTGGCTCCACACGCACATCGACGAGGAATCGGACGCGGTTTGGTCAACGTGATGTTGGATTCGATTGTGGAACAACGAGTTCAGGTTGCTACCGGACGAGACAATGCGCCGGCCCGCAGGTTGTACGAGTCACTCGGCTTCGTACACACCGAAGATCAAGAAGTACTGCCGGGACTGTGGCTGGCTCGCTACGAACTCGTTCGCTGATCGTTGTCGGAGTTACGCGGGCGAGCGACGAACCAGATCAGTGCACCGGTTATCGGCATCAGCAATACAAATACGCACCACCAGAATTTCGTGCCCCTACGCGACTGAGTGCTGCGAAATATCGACACCCACGCAACAACGACGAGCACCAGCCACAACACGACCATGGACATCCAGGCAAGGTCGAACGCCAGCGGAAGTGTGGGATTGACCTCGGCGCTGATTCTCACCCGACTCCCTTCGACTCCGAACTCCACCTTGTCGAGTTAGATCGCACTAGGCTGCGGCCATGACCGCGTGGATCGAAGTGCTCACGGCTATGACAAGTGAATCGAACATACCGTTGCGCGGCACTATCGAGGAAGTCCACGAAGCGGGCAGCCCCGAGTCCTTTCGTCACGGATTCGCCTACAGCGGAACGCCACCCGTTCTGATCGCGCCCGAAGACAGCTGTCGGGTATGGCGATCCGGGCGAAAGACCCGCGTGGAACGCATCGACGGCAGTCCCATCTTCATCAGCGACGGCACGCGCGCCTGGGACTTCACGGGCCCGGCCGACCGGCCTCGCGTCGGCCCACTCGGCAGAGTGATCTACCTCGGGCCCAGCCAATTCTTGTTGCAGCAACGCAGTACCGCCGAATGGGCCAGCAACGAGTTCGCCCAACCCACCGGGCCGGTGGAGACCGTCGAGTTCGCCGGGCGCAAGTGTTGGACGGTTCGATTGGCTCCGCCGGAGGACAAGCCGTATCCGCTCCGAATCTGGGTCGACGTCGAGTCCGGCTTCATCCTGGGTGACCGCATCGACGAAGTCGGAATCGGTTCGCAGTTCGTCGAACTCGCAGTGGGCGAACCGATCGACGAGGCGTTCTTCGTCTGGGACGGGCCCGCAAACACCACCGAGGAGTACCAGAAACTGCTCGAGGACGAGTCGAGGGCGTCGCGCCGCGAGCACGTGCAGTGGTTCGCAGACCAGGTGGCGTCGACGCCGCTGACCGTTCGTGCGCCTTTGAATTTCACTCCCGAGGACGTTCGCATCGCCGGTGACGGGGGCTTCGATACCAGTTCTCGCAGAACGTTCCTGGGCCGCCGTCCCCGCAGTGACGAGGGATGGGCACCGACGTGGAGGGTGACGCACTATGTGTGGTCCACGCAGGACTGGGACTGGGCGGCCGGGGCGTACGACACGGAGTTGGACGATGCTGCAATCCTTGAGTTGCAGCAATCGTTGCACCCGGGGGATCCGGTGGACCGTGGTCGGCGAGTCGCGGTACGTCGCGATTCTCTGCGCGGAACCGACTGAGTTGCGTCTCGACAGATGACCTCTACCGGTGTCGCTGTCGCGCTCGCCCTGTTCGCCATGGCTGGTTTCTCGATCGTCCGTGACCGCTACATGGGATTCTTTGCCAAGTTGGCATGGATTCTCGTTGCGTTCGTTCTGCCCATCATCGGGCCGATCCTGTGGTTCACAATCGGTAAGCGGTACTCCTACGGGCCGAGCGGCGGCAACGGCTAGCCGCCGCTAGTGACCGAGTGCGCTCCTGAGATCGACATTCACCAGATGGCCTGCCTGAGCGCGCAACCATTCGATCGTCTGCAGACTCGGCGCAGGTGCGTGAGCCAGCAGCACCCATCGGAGCTGGGTATTCGGTCGTAAATCGAACTGCACCAGCACTTCCGGAACGGTAGGCCACGGTGAGCTCCACACGACACGGTCGAACTCACTGCTCTCGACCACCCGAGGCGGCGGCGCGTCCTGGAACATCACCGGCCAGGCGAAGCCTCGATTGTGCGGGTGCAGATCGGGATGCATCAGCGCATTCCACACGAAGCGCGCAGGCGGCGACAACGAAGCCGTGCCGCTCCCGAGAACCATCATCGACCCACCGTACGCAACGGCCGACCTCCGAGTCCGTCCCTCGGACAGGCAGGTTGTGCTGATTACCGGGACTGTCTGAATAACGGTTGATCCGGTCCTTGGTTCGACACGCCGAGCTC
>NZ_JASHKS010000038.1:0-39069 GCF_030056835.1 Rhodococcus sp. IEGM 1372
ACGGAAACTAACCGACGCCAAGGTCGGATCCACCGTTAATCTGACACTCCCCCTCGGAGCGGTCCGGGTCCATGGTTCCGCGGTCGTTCGTGCCACCCGCGCGCGGTCGGTTGAGTGAGGTGCCGCATATCGCGGGGTTGGTGCTCGGTGTGTTCGCGGTGTTGTTGTTTCTGTGGAGTCTGTCGCCCACTCTTCGTTTTCTGGTTCATGTTCCTCGCGAGTACGTGGACAACTACTACTTCGATGCTCCCGATACGAGTTTGTCGTGGGCACTGGTCGTCGGGTTGTTGGCGGCAGCCTTGGCGAGTCGTAAGCGCATTGCGTGGTGGTTGCTGACGGTCTATCTGGTGTTGTTGGCGATCACCAATGTCGTCGAGGGCATCCAGGACGGGAACGTCAACTCGTGGGTTGCGCTGGCTGTCCATGTCGTCGTGACGGGGGTGTTGATCGCTGCGCGCAAGGAGTTCTACACGCGGGTGCGTCGCGGCGCGGTGTGGAAGGCGCTCGGGGTTCTCGTCCTCGGAGCGGCCGTCGGGACGCTCATCGGCTGGGCGTTGGTTGCGTTGTTCCCCGGGTCGTTGCCGGAGAGTCAGACGTTCCTGTGGGCGTTCAATCGTGTGACGGCGTTGGCGACTGTGGACAACGAGCAGTTCGACGGCAGGCCGAACGGGATCGTGAACACGGCGTTGGGTCTGTTCGGAGCGTTGGCGTTACTGGGCGCGATCGTCACGTTGTTCAGGTCTCAGCGGTCGAGCAATGCGCTCACCGGTCGCGACGAGTCCGCCCTGCGAGGTCTGCTCGACAAGTGGGGCGCCGACGATTCCCTCGGCTACTTCGCCACCCGCCGCGACAAGGGCGTCATCTTCGCCACCAGCGGCAAGGCTGCAGTGACGTATCGCGTCGAGGTCGGGGTGTGTCTGGCCAGTGGTGACCCGATCGGCAATCCCGAGGCTTGGCCGCATGCCATCTCGGAATGGCTGGACCTGGCCGAGAAGTACGGCTGGACCCCAGCTGTCATGGGGGCCAGCGAGATCGGGGCCACCGCATACAAGCGGGCCGGCCTGAGCGTCCTCGAACTCGGCGACGAAGCAATCCTCAAAACCAAAGATTTCAACCTCAATGGACGCGAGATGCGCCCCGTGCGTCAGGCGGTCAACCGGGCTCGCAAAGCGGGTGTCGTGGTCACCGTGCGTCGTCATCGGGATATTTCGTCGGAGGAGATGTCGGAGATCATTGCCTGCGCGGATGCGTGGCGCGATACCGAGACCGAGCGCGGCTTTTCGATGGCGTTGGGTCGGCTGGGTGACCCGCTCGACGGCGATTGTCTTCTCGTGCAGGCGGTTCAGGGTGAGAAGGTGATCGGCGTTCTCTCGCTGGTGCCGTGGGGTCGTACCGGTGCGTCGCTGGATCTGATGCGGCGGGATCCGGCGTCGCCCAACGGGGTGATCGAGTTGATGGTGACCGAGCTCGCCACCAGCGCAGATCATTTCGGTGTCGGCAAGATTTCGCTGAACTTCGCCGTGTTCCGCGCGGCGTTCGAGGAGGGCAGCCGGATCGGTGCCGGACCGGTGCTGCGCATCTGGCGCAGCGTGCTGGTGTTCTTCTCCCGGTGGTGGCAGCTCGAGGCGCTGTATCGCTCGAACGTGAAGTACCTTCCGGAATGGGAGCCGCGCTATCTGTGCTTCGCCGACAATCGAGTGTTGCCAAGGTCGGCGTCGCGTCGGCCATCGCCGAAGGCTTTCTGACTCTCCCGACCTTCCGACGCGCCTCGAAGCACACCGGTTCCCACGTTGCGGTCCCCGCCGCTCTGGCCGACGCCGACGACATTCATCCCGACGGCAGTGGCCCGGACAGCGTTCCGGACGAGCCGACGCCGGGCCGCAAGCGTCCCGACCAGGTGCGCGTGCGCATGTCGAAGCTCGATCGCCTCGAACGCGAGGGCACCGAGGGCTATCCCGTCGCCTATCCCCCGACCCACACCGTCGAGGCTGCTGTGGCGTCGCCGCAGGGCACGACGGTGCGAATCGCCGGACGCATTCTGCGTATCCGTGACTACGGCAGCGTGTCCTTCGCCGTCATTCGGGACTGGTCGGCAGACATTCAGGTGCTGTTCGACCGCGAACGCGTCGGCGACAGAATCGAGGAATTCGATGCCGACTTCGACCTGGGTGACCTCATCGAGGTCAGCGGTGCCATCGGGTACAGCAGGCGTGGCGAGCTCTCGCTGCTCGCGACCGACTGGCGAATGAACGCAAAGTGCCTGCATCCGCTGCCGGACAAGTATCGCGGTCTCACCGACCCGGAAGCGCGGGTGCGGCAACGGTATGTGGACCTGGCGATCAATCGGGATGCTCGTGCTCTGCTGATCGCGCGCTCGAATGTGGTGAAATCCCTGCGTGATTCGCTCGGAGAGCGCGGGTACATGGAAGTCGAGACCCCGATTCTGCAGCAGGTGCACGGTGGCGCGAACGCCGCGCCGTTCGTCACCCACATCAATGCCTACAACCTCGATCTCTACCTGCGCATCGCCCCTGAGCTGTATCTCAAGCGCCTGTGCGTCGGAGGCATGGAGAAGGTGTTCGAGATAGGGCGGGTGTTCCGCAACGAAGGAGCGGACTTCAAACACAATCCCGAGTTCACGATCCTCGAAGCGTACGAGGCCCACAGCGACTACGAACGCGCAATGGTGCTGTGCCGCGAGCTGATTCAGCGGGCTGCCGTCGCGGCGCACGGACGCGAGATCATCCTGCGCCCGGACGGTCCGAACGGGGAGATGATCGAGATCGACATCTCCGGTGAGTGGCCCGTCAAGACGCTACACGGTGCCGTCGCCGAGAAGTTGGGCGTACCCGTCGAACCGTCGACTCCCCTCGACGAACTGCAACGACTGTGCGACGAGAACGACATTCCGTACGAGAAGACCTGGGATGCAGGAGCCGTCGCACAGGGAATGTACGAGCATCTCGTCGAGGACTACACCGAATTCCCCACCTTCTACAAGGACTTCCCGACGTCGATGTCGCCGTTGACGAGGCCGCATCGAAGCATCCCGGGAGTTGCGGAGAAGTGGGATCTCGTGGCGTGGGGTGTCGAGTTGGGGACCGCGTACAGCGAATTGACCGACCCGGTCGATCAACGGCAGCGCCTCACCGAACAGTCGCTGCTGGCGGCCGGCGGCGACGAGGAGGCCATGAGCTTGGACGAGGACTTCCTGCAGGCGCTCGAGCACGGAATGCCGCCGACCGGTGGTCTCGGCATGGGCGTCGACCGGGTCGTCATGCTCATCACCGGTGGCAGCATTCGCGAGACGCTCGCATTTCCGCTGGCCAAGCCGCGTCAATGACCTTCCTGCGCGACCGGTCCGCGAGGGCAGGTGTGCAAAACCGGCAAGATGATGGAAACTGGAGCGTGAAACAGACGACAGGTCGGCAAAGCATCGTGGGGAACCAGACATGGACAGCGGGGATCGAGTCGAACGCAGTGCGTTGTTTCCCGTGAAACATCCTCCCGGTCAGTACGTCGAGGTGGACGGACAACGTCTACATCTGTTCGTCCGCGGTACGGGCCCCACGGTCGTCCTCTGCGGGGGCCTCGGCAGCAATTGGTTCGACTGGAACGACACCGTCGACATCCTGAGCGCACACCATCACATGGTCGTTCTCGACCGCCCCGGGTTCGGACTCAGCGATCCACTTCCGGCCGGAGCCACCCCCACCGTCCGCGGGGAGGCAGACAGGATCGTCGGCGTCCTCGACGCACTCGGAGTCACCGAACCGGCCGTCGTCGCGGGTCATTCGATTGCCGGCTTCTACGCAGAAGCCGTCGCCCGGCTGTACCCGTCGCGCATCCGCGGGATTCTTTTGCTCGATTCCAGCGCAGAATCCGACCCCCGCCGCTTCATCCCGGCGGCCGTGCGCATCCAGACCGCACACCTGATCGCAACCGTGCTCAGCAAGACCGGCGTCCAGAAGCTGTTCGGACCGCGCGTGCGCCGCGTCCTCAATCAGGCGACGCCGCCCGACGGCACACCTCAGGAGACATTCGACTGGGTCGACGACATCTATCGCCGACCCACCTACCTCGCCGCCGCGCTGACCGAAGACGTCGTCTACCCGGATCTCGCCGTCGAACTGAACCACATTCGCAAACAGTTCCGACTCGTCGTGCCCGTCATCGTGGCGGCCGCACACACCGGACGACCCTCCCCGTGGGGCAAGAGATGGATCAGAACTCAACGCAAGCTCGCCGCGTATCTGCGTGCCGACTTCACCGTCGTGATACCCGCCCACCACCACGCCATGATCGACAAGCCCGCCGAGGTCGCGGCCCTCATCACCGAACTGGTGTGAACCCCTCGCGGCGACGCACGTAACGTGTGTCACCGAGCCCGCAGCCCAAGACCCGAGCCGAAGCTCGGCGATGGCGCGGTAGCACGAGAGGAAATTGAAGATGGGTGCGATCAGCACGACGCAGGGACGACAGTCGAAACTACTCGGACTCGGCGTTCACCGCCCCGAGCGAGTCGTGACCAACGACGAGATCTGCGAATTCATCGACTCGAGCGACGAGTGGATCCAGACGCGTTCGGGAATCAAGAACCGGCGCTTCGCCGATCCCAAGGAAAACGTCGTCGAGATGTCCATCGCGGCAGGCCGCAAGGCTCTCGAGGCCAGCGGAATCACGGCCGACCAAGTCGATACCGTCATCGTCGCCACCTCGACGCATCTCGAACTGACACCCCAAGCAGCGGCGAAAGTAGCGCACGGACTCGGCACCAAGGGACCGGCCGCATTCGACATCTGCGCCGGCTGCGCAGGCTTCTGCTACTCCCTCGCCGTCGCATCGGACCTGGTCAAGGCCGGAACCTCCAAGTACGTGCTCGTCATCGGTGCAGAACAGCTCAGCGTCACCACCGACCCCTACGACCGCACCACCCGCTTCATCTTCGCCGACGGCGCCGGTGCCGTGGTGGTCGGACAGAGCGACGAAACCGAGATCGGGCCCGCCGTCTGGGGCTCCGACGGCTCGCAATCCGACGCCATCGTCCAGACAACCGACTGGTACGACTACATCACCGAAGAGGGCCTCGAGCGCCCCTGGATCCGGATGAACGGAATCTCCGTCTTCCGCTGGGCCGCATTCGAAATGGGCAAGGCCGCGCAGCGAGTCCTCGACGTCGCCGGCATCAAAACCGACGAACTGCACGCCTTCATCCCCCACCAGGCCAACAGCCGCATCACCGAACTGCTGGCCAAAAGCCTGAACCTCGCCGACGGCACCCCGGTCGCCAACGACATCGCCGAAACCGGCAACACCTCGGCAGCCTCGATCCCCCTGGCCATGGAAGAACTCCTGCGCACCGGCAAAGCAAAAGCAGGAGATACAGCACTGCTACTCGCCTTCGGTGCCGGACTGTCCTACGCCGGACAGGTAGTCAAACTCCCCAACCTGTAGTCGCACATCCACACCCGAGTGCACCAATTCCCGAGTGCACCCGCAGCCCCCAGTGCACTCGATGTGACATTCAGTGGCCTTTTCGGCAGTCAATGTCACATCGAGTGGACTTCGGGGGGCGGTGTGGGCGGAAGCATGACCGCAGCGGGGGTTGAGTCGTAGTGTTGTCGTATGCCCAAGCCTCCGTTGCCCGATGCCGCTGTTGAATTGCTGAAGAAGGCCAATCCCGCAGTCATGGCGGTGGTTCGTGCCGATGGAACGCCGATTACCGCACCCACTTGGTATTTGTGGGAGGACGGGAAGGTCGTGCTCAATTTCGATGCGTCTCGGAAGCGTCTCGAGCACATCAGGGCGAATCCGAAGGTCTCGATCTCGGTGTTGGACGAGGCCAGTTGGTACACCCATGTGACGGTGCACGGTTCGATCGAGTTGCAGGACGATCCCGATCTGGTGGATATCGATCGCATTTCGACGCATTACACCGGCAATCCGTATCCGGTTCGGGATCAGCCGCGGGTGACCGGATACGTCACCGTCGACGCTTATGTGGGCTGGGGCAAACTCGGCACGTAGCGTCGCGAGAGAACGGTTGCGACGGCTGTCGCGAGGTGTCACACTCCCGCCATGGGCTATCCGCAGGGTGAGAACAGCGATCCGTTCGACGCATCCAAGAGGGACGAGCCGTACGGGGGTTCGGAGCAATATCCTCCGTATCGGGATCCGAACGCCCAGCCCCAGAACCCCACATACCAAAACCCCACGTACCAAAACCCGCAGTACCAAAACCCCTCCTACCAGAACCCCCAGTACTCGCAGTACGGGAATGCGCCGTATGCCGGCGGGTATCAGGTGCCCGCGCCCACGAACACGTTGGCGATCGTGTCGCTCGTTTTGGCCATTCTGGGTTTGACGTTTCTGCCGCTGATCGCCTCGGTGTGCGCTGTGGTGTGTGGTCACATTTCGCGTGGTCAGATCAAGCGCACCGGTGAAGGCGGGTCTGGCTTCGCGACGGCGGGGCTGGTCGTCGGCTATGTGTCGATTGCGGTGTTCGTCATCATCGTGGCTGCGATCGTCATTTTCGCGATCGCGGCCTCGAATTCATCGACCTACTGATACCGGCTGCGCCAGTCGGCCGTTCAGGCATCCAGCCCACACGCCTGCGATCAGTGCCAACGCAATGACGAACAGCGCCAACGCGTTCCAGCCCAGGGACTGGAACACGACGCCGCCGATCCATCCGACCACGGACGATCCGCCGTAGTAGAAGAGGTTGTACAGCGAGGTCGCCTGCGCGCGACCGTGCACGGCGCGCTGTCCGGTCCATCCCGACGCAATGGCGTGGGCCGCAAAGAATCCCATGGTCAGGATCACCAGGCCGGTCAGAATGACGACGAGGTTCGACGCCATCGTCAGGGCCACTCCGGCGATCATCGTTGCGGTCGATCCGGCGAGCACCACCGATCTGCCGTGCTTCGTCGCGAGATTGCCCGCTACCCGCGAGGACACGGTACCGCTGAGGTACGCCACGAAGATCAGGCTGATCAGGGACTGTGGTAGCCCGAAAGGCACGGCTTCCAAACGGAATCCGAGGAAGTTGTAGATCGCGACGAAGCCGCCCATCAGCAGGAATCCCTGGCCGTAGAGTGCCGCCATTCCCGGTTCGCGCAGGTTGATCCACAACCGACCGGGTAGGTCACGAATCTGGCTGTGCACCAGCGTCGTCCGCGGTTTCGGGGCCAGCCACACGAACAGGGCGGCGGCCAGTGCCGCGATCACCGACACCGTCAACGTACCGATACGCCAGTTGGTGTATTCCGCAACGGGTCCCGCGACTATGCGGCCGAGCAGCCCACCCAGCGTCGTACCCGAAACGTAGGTCGCCGCCGCCAGCGCGGTGTGGTTTCGGTGCACCTCTTCGCTGAGATACGCGATCGCGATGGCCGGGAGACCGCCCAGTGCAGCACCTTCGAAGAATCGAACGACCAGCAGCACTTCGAGCGAGGGCGAGAGCGGAACCAGCAGTCCCAACGTCGTGGCAGTGAGGATCGACGCAGTCATGGCCCGGACTCGACCGATGCGGTCGGCCGCCACCGACCAGGGAATGACCGACACCGCGACGCCCACGGTCGCAAGTCCGACGGCGAGCGAGGAC
The DNA here is from genome assembly GCF_030056835.1 of Rhodococcus sp. IEGM 1372. Lineage (NCBI taxonomy): Bacteria > Bacillati > Actinomycetota > Actinomycetes > Mycobacteriales > Nocardiaceae > Rhodococcus > Rhodococcus sp. IEGM 1372. Next base: position 7,607 of record NZ_JASHKS010000038.1, read on the forward strand.
AGCGACGGCGTGATGTCGAGATTGGCGGCGATGAGCGGCAGGATCCCCTGCACCGAATACAGCTGAGCGAACGTCGCGACTCCGGCGAACAGCAGCGCCAGCACGAGCCGGCGGTATTCGCGCGATCCCCTGGGGTGTCCCTCCCATTCGAGGACCTCGGGTTGCGTCGTAGTCATGAAGATCACGTTAGAAGTGCTCACGTTATTCGTCCAATGCATGAGAGGCAGCAAACCGATTCATCAGCGATATGATTCGACGATGCGTCGCGAAGCGATCGAACTGCTGCCGCTACTGCCGACACTCGTCGCGGTGGCCGATACCGAGCACATCACCGACGCCGCCCACGTCCTGGGCGTCCCGCAACCCACTGTCAGCCGTCAGGTGGCTCGCGCCTCGGCGATCCTCGGCGTCGACATCGTGGAACGACGCGGCCGCGGCATCGTGCTCACCAGCACCGGCCGAGTGTTGATTCCCTATCTTCAGCGCGCGCTGAGCGACATCGACGCCGGTATCGACGCCATGACCGAGCACGACGCCCGCGCTCGCGGCCGGATCGCAGTGGCGTTTCAGAACACCCTGGGCGAGGACGTCGTACCGGCGCTGATCCGGCAGTTCCGCGTCGACCACCCGGCCGTCACGTTCGATCTGGACCAGGGTGCCCGCGCACGCTGCCTCGACCGTCTCGAAGACGGCGTCTCGGACCTGGCATTCATCTCCCTCAGCACCGAGCACACCGAGAACAATTCGTTCCAGCTCTACGACGAGAGGCTGATGCTGGTGGTTCCGGCCGATCATCGCCTCGCCTCACGCAGATCGGTCGATCTCGCCGACACCGCCGACGAGAACTACATCGCGATGGGCCACGGTTTCGGCATGCGGTCGATCTGCGACGAGCTGTGGGCGGACGCCGGTTTCAGCCCGCGCATCGCATTCGAGGGGCAGGACACCCACACGGTGCGCGGCCTCGTCGGGGCCGGTCTCGGCATCGCCATACTGCCGCGAATCCGCTCGCACAGCGGTGAAGGAGGCACCGTCGACATCGGGCTAACCCAACCCGCGGCCCGTAGACGGATCGGCATGGTGTGGGATCCGCAGGCCGATTCGCCGCGTCAGGTGGCGGCATTTCGATCGATGGTGCTGCGCAGTGGCCGAACACTCGTGATTAGGTGAGTCGATGCAACTGGTTCTGGTGCGGCACGCCCTCCCGCAACGGTCGGAGACCTCGGCCGATCCCGCTCTCGCCGAGCTCGGCGTCGAACAATCTCTGCGGGTTCCGGGTGCCGTGGCCAGGTTCCCGGTCTCCCGAGTCGTGTCGAGTTCGCAACTCCGCGCTGTTCAGACGGCGCAGCCTCTTGCCGATCGGCTCGGTCTGACCGTCGAGTCCGACGAGCGTGTGGCCGAATACGATCGCGACTTCGGCGGCTACGTTCCGATCGAGTCCGCCAAAACCGAGTTCCGTGAGGCATTCGATCGCATCAAGGCCGGGCACCTTCCCGAGCAGGTCGACGAGCAGGCGTTTCGGCAGCGAGTTCTGGCCGGCGTCGCCGACATCGTCTCGGCCAGCGCACACACCGACACCGTCGCGCTCTTCGCCCACGGCGGCGTGATCAACATCCTGCTGCAGGACATTCTGCAGACCCCGAAGGTGCTCGGCTTCCCGATCGACTACTGCTCGGTGACACGTGTGCTGTTCTCCCGCAGTGGCGCGAGGTCGGTCTCCTCGGTGAACGAGACCGAGCACGTGTGGGACCTGTTGCCCCGGAACCGACAATCCACAGAGAGCTCTTAAACTCCCAGGTAGAGGGCGTGAAAAGCCGCGTCGACGACCAGCGAGTGGTCGGCGAGGCCGAACCTGGCAGTTAGCCTCGAACTCATCATGGGTGAATTGCGTATCTTTCGACGTCCTGCCGTTGCTCTCACTGCGCTGGCGTTTCCTCTGGTGGCGGTAGGTGCTTTCGCACTCGGCACCGGCTACGACCTCGGTGGCGAATCCACGGCGAGCACCACCACCGCCGTCGCCGACACGGAGCAGGCACCGGCACCGGACCAGCAAACGGCCGATCCCCTGGCCGCCGCCCGGACCAGCCTCAACAGCGCATCTCTGCCCATCACGTTTCTCTCCAGCGGTATCGGCCAGCTGACCGAGGGCGGAACGCAGCTCAACGACGGCGTCGGGCAGCTCGCCGACGGCATCACCCAGGCTCACGACGGAACGATTCAGCTCGCCGACGGGTTCGGGCAGTATCGCGACGGCATCGGTCAGCTCGGTGACGGCGCGTCTCAGATCAGCGGTGGCGTCGACCAGGTCGTCGACCAACTCGCCGGATTCGGGGCTCTGCAGGCCGATTTCACCGCGAAACTCGCCGCCACCGCGGACCAGGTCGATCGCTTCCCGCACCCGGGATCCGACGCCATCTCCGGCGAGATCCGGGGCGTCATCGACACCCTGAACACGCAGGCCTTCGGCCCCGACACCCTCGCCCAGCTGCAGACCCTCAAAGGTGGTGCTCAGCAGCTGTCCTCCGAGCTCAACGACCCGAACAGTCAGTTCCTCGGGGCCACCGCTCAGCTCGGCGACGCCACGGTGCAGTTGCGGGACGGACTCGGCCAGCTCGACGACGGTGGCCAGCAGCTCAAGGCAGGTACCGATCAGCTCGTGACGTCGGTCGAACCGGTCGAGGGCATCGTCAACGGCATCGCAACCAACGTGCGCGACGCCTCCGCGGCACTCCCGCCGGGAACCGCTGCCACCGCTGACGACGCGGCTACGGAGCAGAATCTCGTGGCCACGACGACGTCCGGCGGTGCCGGTGCCACCCCGTACCTGATCGCCGCGCTGGTGGCTCTCGGAGCACTGGGCTGCGTCAGTCTCGTTCGAGTACTCGGCAGGGACAGCAACCCGCGATTGCTCTCGGTGGTCGCAGCCGTGGCTGCCGTCGGCATCAGCGCGGCCGTCGCCTTCGCTTTCGCCACCGATGCAGCCCTCGGACCGGTGCTGGGTGCAGGCGCGTTCCTGATTTTCTCGGCCGCGGCCTACCTCGCCGCAGCGGGAGCGATTCAACGGGTGCTCGGTGCCGTGGTCGGCCAGATCGTCAACGTCGTCGCCCTGGTGGTGCAGGTCGTCGTCTGCGGCTTCGCATACGCGTCGACTGCGCCCATCTGGGGCGACCTCGCCGCGTTCATGCCGATGAGTTACACCGCGGCCGGTGCCCGCATCATCGCGTCGGGCGAGATGAGCGGGACCGGCTGGCTCGCGATCGGTGCTACGGCGGCCCTGCTGGCCGTCTCGGCACTGGTGTACGCGAGCGCGCGGCGAGACTCAGCCGACGGGTCGGAGCGGATGAATGGCGGGCGGAGCCGCGAGATGGGCACCGAACTCGCTTAACGCCTGCTGCAGATGCGGGGTCTGCATGTGACCGTCGAGGTCCTCCTGCGACTTCCACACCTCGATGGTGATGAACGTGCCCGGCTCGATCGCCGACTCGAACAGTTCGTAGGAGACGTTCCCGTCTTCCTTCCGCGATTCGGCGACGAGGGCCGCGAGGCCGTCGCGCACGGCGTCGATGGCATCCGGCTTGGCGATGATCGTGGCGACGACCTTCAGATCGTTGGTCATGAGGTGATGTTTCCTTCGTTCGGCGAGAGAGCTCTTCGTCACCGAACGTACTCCCGACCCACCTAAGCTGAGGTGTCCATTCGGGAAGGGAAGTCACAGTGAGCCAGACGGCAACCGACCAGCGCGCCACCGGGAAGGATTGGCTCGGCCTCGCGGTGCTGGTGGTGCCGATTCTCGTCGTGTCGATGGACATGTCGGTGCTGTATCTGGCCCTGCCGTTCATGACAGCCGATCTCGAACCCACCGGCAACCAGACGCTGTGGATTCTCGACATCTACGGATTTCTGCTCGCCGGGCTGCTCATCACCATGGGCTCTCTGGGCGATCGGATCGGCCGACGCACCCTGCTGATGATCGGCGCCGTCGTCTTCGGCATCGCCTCGTTGGCCGCGACGTTCTCCACCTCCCCCGAAATGCTTCTCGCCGCGCGAGCTCTGCTGGGAATCGGCGGTGCCACCATTGCTCCGAGCACATTGTCGTTGATACGCAACATGTTTCACGATCCCACTCAACGCAAGGAAGCCATCGGCCTGTGGACCGCCGGTTTCGCGGGCGGTGCCGCGGTGGGGCCTGTCATCGGGGGTGTTCTGCTCGAGCACTTCTGGTGGGGTTCGGTGTTCCTGATCAACATCCCGATCATGGTGGTGCTCTTCGTTGCTGCCCCACTCCTGGTCCCCGAGTTCAAGGACACCGACCCCGGCAAATTCGACCCGATCAGCGTGATCCTCGCGATCTCCTCGATGCTCTCGATCGTCTTCACCATCAAGCACGGCGCGCAGGAAGGGATCGACGCAGCAACGGTCACCACAGCCCTCGCCGGACTCACGCTCGGTACGATGTTCGTCATCCGGCAACGCAAGGCCGCCAATCCACTGATCGACGTCACGTTGTTCGCCGAACGCGCCTTCAGCGCGGCGGTCGTGGTGCAATTCCTGGTCATTTTCGCCATGACCGGATTCAGTCTCTTCGCCTCGCAGTACCTGCAGCTGGTCGTCGGGCTGGGGCCGCTGGAAGCAGGCCTGTGGCTACTCGTTCCGGCTGTCGCCGCCGCGGCCGGTGCCGTGCTCGCACCGACGCTGAGCAAGGTGATCAGGACCGGCACCATCATTGCTGGCGGCCTGTTGTTCATCGCCATCGGTTGCACGGCAATGGCATTCGTCAGCGCCGACTCGGGACTTCCGCTGCTGCTCACCGGCATGGCCGTGCTGACCTTCGGAATCGGCGCGGCCTCGACGCTCAACTCCGACATCGTGCTCACCGCAGCGGCTCCCGAAAAGGCCGGTGCCGCATCGGCATTGTCCGAAACCGGAGCCGAGCTGGGCGGTGCCGTCGGCATCGCGATCCTCGGCACGATCGGCAGCACCGTCTACCGACACCGCATGGACGACGCCATCCCCGCCGGGACGCCTGCCGAGATCGCCGATCCCGCCCGGGAAACCATCGGCGGGGCCGTCGCCGTGGCGGACTACCTGCCGGAGCCCTTCGCCTCGCAACTGACTGCTGTCGCGAACTCGTCCTTCATCGACGGTTTCAACCTTGCGTCGGGCGCGAGCGCCGCCCTGATGGTCGTCAGTGCCGTCACCGTCTTCGTGCTGCTACGCCGTCAGACCGCGTCGGTGAGGTAGCGCGCCAACCACCGCGTCGCGGACTGGCCGTTCTCGACGTCGTAGCTCTGGTACTCCTGGTGGATTCCGGAGCGGTAGAACGCCTCGATCTCACGCTGGCGCTGAGCGTTCGCCTGACCGGACAGCTGGCCCTGCAGCACCGGCAGTCCACCGGCTGCTGCGAGATCGGCGATCAGGGACTGCGCTTCCTGCGAGTACTGATCGGCGACGTTCGGCGCAGGATTGGACGAGACGGCCAAGAAGCCGGCCAGCCGCGCGACGTAATCGTCCTTGGGCGTCGAGCAGTACAGATCGCCGACGGCACAGAAGGTGCGCACCACGGGGCTGACGTAGCCGAATCCGCCGACACGGGGGCCGCCGACACCGGTTCCGACCACGGCCGGCCCCACCAGAGCATCGGTATCGGAGCGCTTCGGGTCGGAGATCAAGCCCACCGCCACCACCTTGTCCGCGGGCACCACGCCCACTCCGGTGCCGATGGCCGCAGCGAGATCACCTGCCGCGTCGGCTCCCTGGCTGTAGCCGATGATGCCGAGTTTCGTTGCGCCACAACGATCAGCCATGACCTTCAGCATTCCACCCGCGTTGGCGACGGCCTCGGCACGGGACTGCCCGTACACCTCGCCCTCCCAGGGGAACGCGGTGGCGGGATACGAGACGTAGTCGGTACGGATGCCGCTACCGAGACGATCGGTGACGTCGGTGAGCATCCCCGGCTTCGGCGCGGCACCCGAACTGGTCTCCCACGTGCCCGGGATGGCCACGACGTACATCGTCGGGCAATCGGCAGGGTCTGCGGCGGCGGGTGTCGCCGCTCCGACAACCAGACCGGACGCAACAGCTGCAGCGACGCCGATACCGGCGCAGATCTTCTTGACACTCATGGGGAGGGGGCCTCACTGGTCATCGAACGCTTCGTTGTTCGATCTCGACAATGCCAGGGGCCTGTGACCATCAGATGCCTACATGGTTAACGGACGTAACCGTCCGTCACACGGTTCGGCCGCCCACCCCCGGGATCAATGTGAGTTTCAGTCGGTCCGACTGCAACAAAGCCACATCGATCCCGACGGGGGCGCGGGGGCGGCGGAAAATCTACCGCGACCTACCGCTGCGGTGCCTGGGTGGGCACGATCGGCGACGGCAGTGCGGTCGCACCCTGCAGGAACGTGTCGACGGCGGCCGCGCAGGAGCGGCCCTCGGCGATGGCCCACACGATGAGCGACTGGCCACGACCCATGTCGCCGGCGACGAACACGCCGGGGACGTTGGTGACCCACTCGTTGGTGCGCTCGACGTTGCCGCGCTGGTTGAAGTCGACGCCCAGGTCGGTCAGCAGACCGCCCTTGTCGGGTCCGACGAATCCCATGGCGAGCAGCACCAGGTCGGCTTCGAGGGTGAATTCGCTGCCCTCGACCTTCTCGAACTTGCCGGCCTTGAACTCGACCTCGCAGGCTTCGAGTGCGGTGACCTTGCCGTCTTCGCCGACGAAACGCTCGGTGTTGACGGAGAAGACGCGTTCGCCACCCTCCTCGTGTGCCGAGGCAACCCGGTACATCAGCGGATACGTCGGCCACGGGGTGGACGTCGCACGCTCCTCGGGCGGCCGGGCCATGATCTCGAACTGGTGCACGCTCTCGGCACCCTGACGGTGCGAGGTCCCGAGGCAGTCGGCACCGGTGTCTCCGCCGCCGATGATGACGACCTTCTTGCCCTCGGCACTGACGGGCGGCGCGGCGAAATCACCCTGCTGGACGCGGTTGGCGTGCGGCAGGAACTCCATGGCCTGGTAGATGCCGTCGAGCTCGCGGCCCTCGATGGGCAGGTCGCGCCACGCGGTGGCGCCGCCGGACAGGACCACGGCGTCGAACTGCTCGCGCAGTTCGTCGGCCGAGATGTCCACACCCACATCGACACCGGTGCGGAAGACGGTGCCCTCGGCCTCCATCTGCGCGAGCCGACGATCGATGTGGCGCTTCTCCATCTTGAACTCGGGGATGCCGTACCGCAGCAGTCCGCCGATGCGATCGGCACGCTCGAACACCGTGACGGTGTGGCCGGCACGGGTGAGCTGCTGCGCTGCAGCGAGTCCCGCGGGGCCGGAGCCGACGACGGCGACGGTCTTACCGGTCAGATGCGTCGGGTAGACCGGCGTGACCCAGCCCTCCTCGAAGGCCTTGTCGATGATCTCGACCTCGACCTGCTTGATGGTGACCGGATCCTGGTTGATGCCCAGGACGCAGGACGCCTCGCACGGGGCGGGGCACAACCGTCCGGTGAATTCCGGGAAGTTGTTGGTGGCGTGCAACCGATCGATGCTGTCGCGCCAGCGGTCCTTGAACACCAGGTCGTTCCACTCGGGAATCAGGTTCCCCAGTGGGCAGCCGTTGTGGCAGAACGGAATACCGCAGTCCATACAACGACTCGCCTGGGTGCGCAGAGTGTCCTTCGAGAAGTCTTCGTAGACCTCTTTCCAGTCCATCAGACGCAGGTCGACGGGCCGCCGCTTCGGTACTTCGCGAACCGTGTTCTTCAGAAATCCCTGTGGGTCACCCACGAGCTGCCTCCATGATCGCTTCGTCCACGTCCGCGCCGTTCTTCTCGGCTTCGGAGATGGCCAGCAGTACCTTCTTGTAGTCGCGAGGCATGACCTTCACGAAATGGTTCACCTGCTGTGACCAATCCGCGAGGATCCGCTCGGCCACCTCGGAGCCGGTCTGCTCCTGATGGCGAGTGACGATGTCGCGAAGCCAGGTGAACTCGTCACCCTCGAGCTCCTCGATGTCGACCAGCTCGGTGTTGAGGTTGGCCTCGAACGTCTTGTTCGGATCGAAGACGAACGCGACGCCGCCGGACATACCGGCACCGAAGTTCCGGCCCGTCGTGCCCAGAATGACGACCTTGCCGCCGGTCATGTACTCGCAACCGTGATCGCCGACGCCTTCGACGACGGCAACGGCACCGGAGTTACGAACGGCGAAACGCTCGCCGACGACACCGCGGATGAGAGCCTCACCGCTGGTGGCGCCGAACAGGAACACGTTGCCGCCGATGATGTTGTCCTCGGCGACGAATCCCTTCGGCGCGTTCAACGACGGCCGCAGCACGAGGTGTCCACCGGACAGGCCCTTGCCGACGAAGTCGTTGGCGTCTCCGTTGAGACGCAACGTCATGCCGGACGGGACGAACGCACCGAAGCTGTTGCCCGCCGAGCCGGTGAACGTGATCTCGATGGTGTCGTCCGGCAGTCCGACTCCGCCGTACGCCTTGGTGACCTCGTGCCCGAGCATCGTGCCGACGGTGCGGTTGACGTTGGTGATCTTGGACTCGAACGCGACCTTCTCGCCCTTGTCCAACGCATTGCGGCTGGCCGCGATGAGCTGCTGGTCGAGGGCCTTGTCCAGACCATGATCCTGAACGCCGGTGTTGTAGAGGTTCTGGTTCATGAACGCCGACTCGACCTCTTCGAGGATCGGCGACAGATCCAGCTTCGACGCCTTCCAGTGCTCCTTGGCCGCGGTGGTGTCCAACAGACCCACCTGGCCGACGGCCTCGTCGAGTGTGCGGAATCCGAGTTCGGCCATGAGCTCGCGCACCTCTTCGGCGATGAACATGAAGAAGTTCTCGACGAACTCCGGCTTGCCCGCGAAACGCTTGCGCAGCAACGGATTCTGCGTCGCCACACCGACGGGGCAGGTGTCGAGGTGGCAGACGCGCATCATGATGCAGCCCGAGACGACGAGCGGAGCGGTGGCGAAACCGAACTCCTCGCCGCCGAGCAGAGCCGCGACCATGACGTCACGTCCGGTCTTGAGCTGGCCGTCCACCTGCACGACGATGCGATCGCGAAGACCGTTGAGCAGCAACGTCTGCTGCGTTTCGGCCAACCCGAGCTCCCACGGTCCACCCGCGTGCTTGACCGACGTCAGCGGCGTCGCGCCGGTGCCGCCGTCGTGGCCCGAGATGAGCACCACGTCTGCGTGCGCCTTGGACACACCCGCGGCGACCGTTCCGACGCCGACCTCGGAGACCAGCTTCACGTGGATGCGGGCCTGCGGGTTGGCGTTCTTCAGGTCGTGGATCAGCTGCGCGAGATCCTCGATCGAGTAGATGTCGTGGTGCGGCGGCGGCGAGATCAGGCCGACGCCGGGCGTCGAATGCCGAACCTCGGCGACCCACGGGTACACCTTGTGCGCCGGAAGCTGGCCACCCTCACCGGGCTTGGCTCCCTGCGCCATCTTGATCTGGATGTCGGTGCAGTTGGTCAGGTAGTGCGAGGTGACGCCGAAGCGTCCCGACGCGACCTGCTTGATGGCACTGCGTCGCCAGTCGCCGTTCTCGTCCGGCTCGAACCGCGAGACGTCCTCGCCGCCCTCACCGGAGTTCGAGCGCCCGCCGAGACGGTTCATCGCGATGGCGAGGGTCTCGTGCGCCTCGGCCGAGATGGAGCCGTAGCTCATCGCACCGGTGGAGAAACGCTTGACGATCTCGCTGGCCGGCTCGACCTCGTCGATCGAAATAGCTTGCCGCTCTTCGGTCTTGAAGCGGAACAGACCGCGCAGCGACGCGAGTCGCTCGGACTGGTCGTCGACCATCTTCGTGTATTCCTTGAAGATGTCGTACTGACCGGTGCGGGTGGAGTGCTGCAGCTTGAACACCGTGTCCGGGTTGAAGAGGTGGTACTCCCCTTCCCGACGCCACTGGTATTCGCCACCGGTTTCGAGCTCGCGGTGCGCGCGCTCCTGACGGTTGTCGAGGTACGCGACCGCGTGCCGCGCTGCGACGTCGTCGGCGACCTGGTCGAGATCGATTCCGCCCAGGTGGCTGTTGAGGCCGGTGAAGTACTCGTCGACCAGTTCCTGCGAGAGGCCGATGACCTGGAACAGCTGAGCTCCGGTGTACGACGCGAGGGTCGAGATGCCCATCTTGGACATCACCTTGAGCACACCCTTGCCCGCGGCCTTGATGTAGTTGGACACCGCCTTGTCGAAGGAGATGTCGGTGAGGGAGCCGCGCTCGATCATGTCCTCGATGGACTCGAACGCCATGTACGGGTTGACCGCTGCGGCACCGAAACCGATGAGCAGAGCCATGTGGTGCACCTCGCGGGCATCACCGGCCTCGATGATCAGACCGACCTTGGTGCGGGTCTTCTCCCGAACGAGGTGATGGTGCACCGCGGAGGTGAGCAGCAGCGACGGAATCGGAGCGAGCTTCTCGCTGGACTCACGGTCCGAGAGCACGATGATCCGCGCGCCACCGGAGATGGCAGCGGACACCTGAGCGCGAATGGCCTCCAACGACTTTCGGAGACCCTCGCCGCCCTCGGACACCGGGTAGAGGCCGCGCACGACCACCGAGCGCAGCTCTTCCTGCGTGCCTTCGTCGTTGATGTGGACGAGCTTGGCGAGGTCGTCGTTGTGCAGGATCGGCTGCGGAAGCACGATCTGCTTGCAGCCGTCGGCACCCGGGTTGAGCAGATCGCCCTCGGGTCCGATGGTGCCGCCGAGGCTGGTGACGATCTCCTCGCGGATGGCATCGAGCGGCGGGTTGGTGACCTGCGCGAACAGCTGCGAGAAGTAGTCGAACAGCATCCGCGGGCGAGCCGACAGCACGGCGATCGGGGTATCGGTACCCATGGAACCGATGGCCTCGGCACCGGACTTCGCCATGGGCGAGACCAGCACGTTCAGTTCCTCGGTGGTGTACCCGAAGATCTGCTGACGGATGAGCACGCGGTCGTGCGGCATGTGCACGTGCGGACGCTCGGGCAGATCGTCGATCGAGGTCAAGCCCTCGTCGAGCCACTGCTGGTACGGATGCTCGGCAGCGAGCTCGTCCTTGATCTCGTCGTCGGAGACGATGCGGCCCTGCGCGGTGTCCACCAGGAACATGCGGCCGGGCTGCAGGCGAACCTTGCGGACGACCTTCGACGGATCGATGTCGAGTACGCCGACCTCGGAGGCCATGACGACCAGACCGTCGTCGGTGACCCACAGCCGGCTCGGACGCAGGCCGTTGCGGTCCAGGACCGCGCCGATGACGGTGCCGTCGGTGAAGCACACCGACGCCGGTCCGTCCCAGGGCTCCATCAGCGAGGAGTGGTACTTGTAGAACGCCCGACGTGCGGGGTCCATGGACTCGTGCCGCTCCCACGCCTCGGGAATCATCATGAGCACGGCGTGCGGCAAGCTGCGTCCACCGAGGTGCAGCAGCTCGAGCACCTCGTCGAAACGTGCTGTGTCACTTGCTCCGTGGGTGACCACAGGGAAGATCTTCTCGAGCGCCTCGGAACCGCCGAACACGTCGGACGTGATGAGCGCCTCGCGGGCACGCATCCAGTTCTCGTTGCCGGTGGCGGTGTTGATCTCGCCGTTGTGGGCGACGCGTCGGAACGGATGCGCCAGCGGCCACGACGGGAACGTGTTGGTCGAGAAGCGCGAATGCACAAGTCCCAGTGCACTTTCCACGCGCTCGTCCTGCAGGTCGAGGTAGAAGCCCTTGAGCTGAGGCGTGGTCAGCATTCCCTTGTAGACGAAGGTCTGCGAGGACAGTGACGGGAAGTACACGGTCTCGCGGCCGGGGCCGTCCTTGCCCGCGCCCTCTTCGCCCAGCTCGTGCTCGACCCGCTTGCGGATGACGAACGCACGACGCTCGAGTTCGAGGTCGGTGATCGACGCGTCGGGAGCAGCGAGGAACAACTGCCGGAAGGTCGGCATCGCGTCGCGCGCCAGAGCGCCGAGAGAGGAATCGTCGGTGGGAACCTCACGCCAACCGAGAACCGTCAGGCCCTCGCTGACGACGATGCGCTCGACACCCTCGCAGGCGCGTGCTGCGTCGCTGCGGCCCTGCGGAAGAAATGCGACACCGGTTGCGTACGCGCCGGGCGCGGGAAGCTCGAAATCTACGACGGCGCGGAAGAACGCGTCCGGGACCTGGATCAGAATGCCCGCACCGTCACCGGTGTTCGGTTCGGAGCCGGCAGCACCGCGGTGCTCGAGGTTGACCAGTGCGGTGATCGCCTTCTCGACGATGTCGCGACTGCGTCGACCGTGCATGTCCACCACGAACGCGACACCACAGGAGTCGTGTTCGTTGGCGGGATCGTAGAGGCCTTGCGGGCCCGGAGTGTGCTTCATACCTAGCCTTCGGATAAGTCCAGCCTTGATACTCGTCGGCGACGGTGTGGTGTAACCGGCTGCACGAACGGCCTGCGGTGCGTCCTCGCCGTTGAAGCTGCACCTGTCGATCGTCGACGCTTTCCTCTGCACGAGCAGGTGGGCGCGTGGTAGAAAATGGGTTTTGGCGGATCCGGCCGTGGTGAGGCCGATCCAACTACGAACGATAAGTCAGTACCTGGGTGCCACCGCAAATAAGGTAAGCCTATTACGGGCTTTCACCTGCGAATTTCCGGATGCGCGACGCCCTCGGGACCGGGCCTTGGACACCGGCACCGACATCGGCCGAGAATCACACGCCTGTAAGACGATTCGAGGAAAAAGGACCGGAAAAAACTACTGGCCGCAGCGATCGAATCAGCTGCGGCCAGTGTGGTGGGCGGAGGGGGACTTGAACCCCCACGTCCCGAAGGACACTGGCACCTGAAGCCAGCGCGTCTGCCATTCCGCCACCCGCCCGGGTGACGGCGAGAACACTAACACGCACCATGCCGCGCTCGAAAATCGCCGCGTCGAGGTGCCGTGAGCCGACGGCGGCGGGCAGTCCCCGTCGGCGGCACCGTATATCATGCTTGGAGCGCGACCTCGTGATGACACGCGGCTGTCGCGACCTGCACACCAGCAGGCACCACACGGTGGAAGAACACAGTGAGAGGAGGGGTCACGATGGGCATCGTTCAGCGTTTCGAACGCAAGCTCCAGGGCGCTGTCGGCGACGTCTTCGCCCGCGTGTTCGGCGGAGGCGTCGTACCGGCGGAGGTGGAGGCAGCGCTCCAGCAGGAAGCGTCGGACCTGGTTCGGCCCCTGGACGGCGGGCACCTCCTGGCACCCAACAGCTACGTGATCACCATCAACAGCTCGGACCACGCCGAACTCGCCGGTGACCGAGAACTGACGGTCAAGGCGTTCTCACGTCACCTCGACGATTACATCCGCGATCAAGGCTGGCAGACCTACGGCGACGTGGTGGTTCGCTTCGAGCCGTCGCCCACCCTTCACACCGGACAGTTCCGTGCCAGTGGCTCGGTCGATCCCGATGTGGGACGATCGGCGACTGCTGCACGGAACGAGTTCCCGCAGCAGGGCGCGTCGGCACAAGCAGCACCGAGTCCCGTCCCTTCAGCTACGCAGCGACCGTCTGCCCCACCGATGTCGACACCAGGAGCCGGCCACATGACGCAGAACCCAGGCTACGACCCGCAACGCGACCCCGCGGACGGTCATCGCCCCGATCCGCGCGCGCGCAACGGTTACGCCGGTGGCCAGGATCCGCGCTACCCAGCACGTGAACAGAACGGCTACGACGCCCAGGCCTACGCGCCGGCCGAGCACGACCCGCGCTACGACCAGCAGCCGTACAACGGCGGCTACGACGAGCAGCCGTACCCCGAGCAGGGTCAGGCCTACAGCGCAGCCGGTCAGGATCAGGGCTACGACCCGCACGCCTACGGCGCGCCCGGCGGCCAGGATCAGGGGTACGACGCCCAGGGCTACAACGCGCAGGGTTACGACGCCCACGGCTACAACGCGCAGGGTTACGACGCTCAGGGCTACCAGTACAGCGGTGCCGACAGTGCTGCGTACTCGGAGGCTCCGTACCAGGAGCAGGCGTACAACGACCCGTCCGGTCGGTACGCCGAGCCCCAGGCCGCCGGGTATCAGCAGCCCGGCTACCAGCAGCCCGGCTACGACTACCCGCCTGCCCCGGCCGCCTACGGTCGCGGCTACCCGCAGCAGGGCGCGGGCGATCGCGGTGACGGGTACGGCTACGACCAGCCCGCCTCGTACGAAGCTCGCAGTCAGGCGTTGGCCGCGACGCTGCAGCTCGAAGACGGCAGCGGCCGCTACTTCCAGCTTCGTGACGGTCAGAACATCATCGGCCGTGGTCAGGACGCACAGTTCCGACTCCCCGACACCGGCGTTTCGCGTCGACACATCGAGATCCGGTGGGACGGCCGCGTGGCCATGCTCTCCGATCTCGGTTCCACCAACGGCACCACCGTCAACGGCGCTCCGGTGCAGGACTGGCAACTGGCCGACGGCGACGTCATTCGGGCCGGCCACTCCGAAATTCTGGTCCGGATCGTCTGACGATCTTTCGTGGGCTCGGGTGGCGGTTCGACTCGCACTCTCGCCGACCCGTATGTCGTCCACACGAGCTGCTTGACCCTATGATGCTGCGAGGCAACCATGTCTGCCGCGCCGCGGCTTTTCGCGTGGGCGGGATGCAGGTCGATTGCGAAGGAGGAGGTGAATCGTCGTGCAGGGATTGATTCTGCAACTGACAAGGGCGGGCTTCCTGCTGTTGTTGTGGTTCTTCGTCTGGGCCGTCCTTCGCACCTTGCGCAGCGACATCTACGCGGCCGCAGGCATGCGAGTGCCTGCTCGCTACTCCGGCGGCTCGAAGGTTCTTCCGTCGTTCAACAAGCAGAAGGTGGCCAAGTACCTCGTGGTGACCCAGGGCGGTCTCGCCGGAACGCGTATCTCGCTCGGAACGCAGCCCGTCCTCATCGGACGCGCGGACGACTCCACTCTCGTTCTGACAGACGACTACTCGTCGACGCGGCATGCGCGCATCTCGCCCCGCGGCGGTGACTGGTACGTCGAGGACCTCGGTTCGACCAACGGCACCTACCTCGACCGCGCGAAGGTGACCACCGCTGTTCGCGTGCCCCTTGGCACTCCTGTCCGCGTCGGCAAGACCGTGATCGAGTTGCGCCCGTGACCCTCGTCCTTCGCTACGCCGCCCGCAGTGATCGCGGTCTGGTTCGATCCAACAACGAGGACTCCGTGTACGCCGGGGCTCGCCTACTGGCGCTGGCCGACGGCATGGGCGGTCACGCGGCCGGTGAAGTGGCCTCGCAGTTGATGATCGCCGCCTTGGCTCATCTCGACGACGACGAGCCCGGCGAGGATCTGCTGGGCAAGCTGGAGGCAGCAACCCGCGAAGGCAACGCGTCCATCGCAGATCAGGTCGAGGACGAACCCGAGCTCGACGGCATGGGAACCACGCTGACCGCAATCCTGTTCGCGGGCAAGCGAATCGGACTGGTACACATCGGCGACTCACGTGCGTACATGCTGCGCGACGGCTCGCTCACCCAGATCACTCGCGACGACACCTTCGTCCAGTCACTCGTCGACGAGGGCCGCATCACCGCCGAACAGGCGCACACCCACCCGCAGCGTTCGCTCATCATGCGTGCCCTCACCGGAAACGAGATCGAGCCGACCCTCACCGTTCGGGAAGTACGTGCAGGCGACCGCTACCTGCTGTGCTCCGACGGCCTCTCGGACGTCGTCAGCGACGAAACCATCGAGAACACCATGAACGAGGGCGAGACGGGCCCGTGCGCCGATCGCCTGATCGAACTCGCGCTGCGCAGCGGCGGACCCGACAACGTGACGGTCGTCGTCGCCGACGTGATCGACCTCGACTACGGACAGAGCCACCCCATCCTCGGCGGTGCCGCCAGCACCGAGGACGAGGAAGACGCCCCTCCGCCCAACACCGCGGCCGGACGCGCCGCCGCGATGCGACCACCGCGTACGACGCCCAAGCGCGTCACCAGCCCGGTCGTCACGCCCGAGAAGAAGTCGCACAAACTCCGCTGGACGTTGATCGCCCTGACCCTGGTGGTGCTGGCGGCAATCGGTGCGCTCGTTGCCAATTCGATCATCAGAGGCAACTACTACGTCGGTGCCGACAACAGCAAGGTGACCGTGCTGAGGGGCCTTCCCGGCTCGGTACTGGGCTACTCGCTGCAGAGCGTGGAACTGATCGGCTGCCTCGACGACGACGGAGCCGTCACGCTGACCGCTCCGGATGCCGCTCCGGCGGACTGTGTTCCGTTCGAGATCGACGACCTTCTGCCTGCCGCGCGCGAGCAGGTCACGGCCGGCTTGCCGTCCGGATCTCTCGACGACGCGCGCGGTCAGGTCGAGCGGTTGGCCTCCGGTGACCTGCTCCAGGTGTGCGAGACCGAACCGGTCGTCACCACGACTGTCGAACCGACTCCGACGACGATCATTCCGCCGCCCGGAGTTCCGTTGCCCCCGGCTGCGGAGCCCGTTCCCGAGGCGGCACCGACCACCACTGCGGTACCGACACCGACGGTCCCGCAGATTCCCGGTCAGAACTGCAGGACCGGTACTCGATGAGTTCCAATCCGTCCGCCGGAGGATCCTTTCCGAGTCCACCCGAAGGATTCGCGCCTGCGCCGATTCAATCGAACCGGCGCGGGGTCGAGTTGCTTCTGCTCGGGGCCGCGGTCCTGATCACCACGATCTCGTTGGTACTGGTCGAAGCCAGTCAGGAACAGACCATCACCTGGGATCTGGCGAAGTACGCGGTGGCCTATCTCGCGTTGATGACGGTGGCGCACCTGGCTGTGCGACGCTTTGCGCCCTACGCGGATCCGCTGCTGCTACCGATCGTGGCGCTGCTCAACGGGCTCGGTCTGGTGCTCATTCACCGTCTCGACCTGGCCGACGAGCAGCAGGCTCAGTATCTCGGAAACCCCATTCCCTCGCCCGATGCCAACCAGCAGGTGCTCTGGACGACGCTGGCCATCGCCGGTTTCGTCGCTCTGCTGGTGCTGCTGCGTGATTACCGCACCCTGGCTCGCTACGGCTACACCGTCGGTCTCGCCGGGCTGGTGCTCCTGGCCATCCCGGCGATGCTGCCGTCGGCCTTCTCCGAGGTCAACGGATCGAAGATCTGGATTCGGCTGCCCGGCTTCAGTATTCAGCCCGGGGAGTTCGCGAAGATTCTGCTGCTCATCTTCTTTGCATCGTTGCTGGTCGCCAAGCGGGAACTGTTCACCGTCGCCGGCAAGCACTTCCTCGGAATGGACTTCCCGCGGGCACGCGATCTGGGGCCGATCCTGGTGGTCTGGATCGTCTCCGTCGGCGTGCTGGTGTTCGAGAAGGACCTCGGTACGTCGCTGCTGATCTTCGGAACCGTCCTGGTGATGATCTACATCGCCACCGAACGCGTCGGCTGGTTGATCATCGGTTTCGGACTGCTGCTCGTCGGATTCCTCTTCGCATATCAGGTGTTCGGCCACGTCAAGATCCGCACCGACACCTGGCTGCGTCCGTTCGACGACTACAACGACACCGGCTACCAGATCGTCCAGTCGATGTTCAGCTTCGCCACGGGCGGGTTGGCGGGTACCGGGCTCGGTAGTGGTCGGCCCTCCCAGGTGCCGTTCGCCAAGACGGACTTCATCATCGCGACGGTCGGCGAAGAGCTCGGCCTCATCGGCCTGACCGCCGTCCTGATCCTGTACTTGCTGTTCATCATCCGCGGCATGCGTACCGCGCTGGCCGTTCGCGACAGCTTCGGCAAACTGCTTGCTGCCGGATTGTCGTTCACCATTGCCATCCAGCTGTTCGTCGTCGTCGGCGGCGTCACCAAACTCATCCCACTCACCGGCCTCACCACGCCCTATCTGTCCTACGGAGGATCGTCGCTTCTCGCCAACTACCTGCTCCTCGCGCTGCTGATCAAGATCTCCGACGCAGCCCGTGAGCCGGCAAAGCCCAAGAAGAAGCCCGCCCCCGCAGCGCCCATCGCGGAGGCACCCACCGAGATGGTGAAGCGCGCATGAACACTCCCCTGCGCCGCGTGTCCATCGCCGTGATGGTCATGGTCGTGGCACTGCTCGCCAACGCCACCTACCTCCAGGTCATCAAGGCCGACGATCTGCGCACCGACCCGAGGAACTCACGGGTACTGCTCGACGAGTACTCCCGCCAGCGCGGTCAGATCTCGGCAGGCGGCCAGGTGCTCGCATCCTCGGTCCCGACCGACGACCGCTACAAGTACCTGCGCACCTACCCCCAGAATTCGATCTCCCCGGCCAGCCCGCAGGCCAACGCGCCGATCACCGGCTACTACTCGATGCTGTACTCGAGCAGCGGCCTCGAACGCGCCGAGGATCCCGTGCTCAACGGATCCGACGACCGGCTCTTCGGTGGACGACTGTTCGACCTCATCTCCGGCCGAGACCCCCGCGGCGGCAACGTCGTCACCACCATCGACCCCGTCGTTCAGCAGGTCGCATACGACCAGCTGACCGCCAAGGGATACACCGGCTCAGTGGTGGCCCTCGACCCGGCCACCGGCAACATCCTCGCCATGGCCAGCACCCCCAGCTACGACCCGAACCTGCTGGCCAGCCACGACGGCAGCACCACCACCGCGGCATGGGAGAACCTGAGCAACGATCCCGAGAAGCCAATGGTCAACCGGGCGATCTCGCAGACCTACCCACCCGGATCGACGTTCAAGGTGATCACCACCGCAGCCGCACTCGAAGCGGGCGCCACACCGGACGATCAACTCACGGCCGCGTCGAACATCACGTTGCCGGGAACTTCCACGACGCTGGAGAACTACAACGGTTCGACGTGCGGCGGTGGCCAGACGGCAACGCTGCGTGAAGCGTTCGCACGCTCGTGCAACACCGCCTTCGTCGAGCTCGGCGTCGATACGGGGGTGGACAGGATGCGCGAGACTTCCGCGGCGTTCGGCATCGGTGAGGACACGACCATTCCGCTCACCGTCGCCGACAGCACCATCGGACCCATCGACGACGACGCCGCCCTCGGCCAGTCCAGCATCGGTCAGCGCGACGTGGCGTTGACCCCGCTGCAGGACGCCGTCATCGCCGCCACCGTCGCCAACGGCGGCGTGCGGATGGCCCCGAACCTGGTGCAGCAGCTGCAATCTCCCGACCTGTCCGACCTGTCGAGCTACCAGCCGAAGGCCATGGGCGAGGCGATCAGCTCGGCCACCGCGGCGACTCTGACCGACCTGATGATCGGCTCCGAGAACAACACCAGCGGGGAGGGCAAGATCCCCGGGGTCCAGATCGCATCGAAAACCGGTACCGCAGAACATGGTTCGGACCCGCGTAACACCCCGCCGCATGCCTGGTACATCGGCTTCGCACCCGCCGAGGATCCCAAGGTCGCCATTGCCGTCATCGTCGAGGACGGCGGCGATCGAGCCCTCGCCGCGACCGGTGGATCCGTGGCCGCACCCATCGGGCGCGCCGTCATCGCAGCCGCATTGCAGGGGAGGTGACGTGAAGTGCCACTGAGCAACGGAGCTGTCATCGCGCAGCGCTATCGACTTCTGCGCCTCATCGCCACCGGCGGTATGGGGCAGGTGTGGGAAGCGATGGACAACCGCCTCGATCGCCGTGTCGCGGTCAAGGTACTCAAGGCCGAATTCTCCGAGGACCCGGAGTTCCTGCAGCGCTTCAGGTTCGAGGCACGCACCACCGCGCAGCTGAACTATCCAGGAATCGCCGGCGTCTACGACTACGGCGAGACCCGCGACGGCGCGGGCGAATCACTGGCCTACCTGGTGATGGAACTGGTCAACGGTGAGCCGCTCAACGCCGTGCTGGGTCGCATGTCCCGCTTGCCGCTCGGCCATGCCCTCGACATGCTCGAGCAGACCGGCCGTTCGCTGCAGATCGCACACACCGCAGGCGTCGTCCACCGCGACGTCAAGCCGGGCAACATCCTGATCACCCCCACCGGCCAGGTCAAGATCACCGACTTCGGCATCGCCAAAGCCGTCGACGCGTCCCCGGTGACCAAGACCGGAATGGTCATGGGCACAGCGCAGTACATCGCCCCCGAGCAGGCACTCGGCGAGGAGGCAACCTCGGCTTCCGACGTCTACTCGCTCGGAGTCGTCGGATACGAAGTACTCGCGGGCACGCGGCCCTTCGTGGGCGACGGCGCGCTGACCGTGGCCATGAAGCACGTGCGCGAAACGCCGGCCCCCATGCCACTCGACCTGCCTCCCGCCGTCCGCGAACTCATCGAGATCACGATGGTGAAGGACCCGGCCGCACGCTACGCCAACGGTGGCGAATTCGCCGACGCCGTCGCCGCAGTCCGGGCCGGCCGACGCCCGCCTGCGCCCGGAAACTCCCGCGGTTCGGGCACCGGCAGGGTCATGATGCCGGGCGTCGTGCCCAGCCCGCAGCCGCCGTCGAGCACCCAGATGATGCCGACGTCGCAGCGCGAGTACCGCGGACCGGCCACCGGAACGGCTGCGGCCGCCGTACCCGAGTCCACCGGAATGTCGTCGGCGCAGAAGGCCCTCGCCTGGGGCGGTGCCGGACTGCTGCTGCTGGCCATCCTCATCGGCGGTTACGTGCTGTTGACCGGGGGCAGGGACGACACGCCGACGCCGTTCGTGCCGCCGACCACGACCACCACGCAGCCGACCACCACCACGACCACGACGACCGAACCCACGACCACCGAAGAGACCACCACCACCGAAGAAACCACGACGACCACGACGACGACCACCACGGAGGAGCCGACGACCACCGAGGAAACCACGACCACCTCGGCGGAGCCCACCGAGACGACGACGCGACGTCCGCTGATCGAGATTCCATTCCAGCAAGATCCACAAGGACAACGATGACGACTCCCCGTACGCTCTCCTCTCGCTACGAGCTGGGCGAGATACTCGGATTCGGCGGCATGTCCGAGGTTCATCTGGCACGTGACACTCGGCTGGACCGCGACGTCGCCATCAAGGTTCTGCGCGCCGATCTTGCTCGCGACCCCACGTTCTATCTGCGGTTCCGACGCGAAGCCCAGAACGCGGCCGCACTGAACCACCCGGCCATCGTCGCCGTGTACGACACCGGTGAAGCCGGTCCGCTCCCGTTCATCGTCATGGAATACGTCGACGGCGACACCCTCCGCGACATCGTGCGCGCCGAAGGACCCATGGCGCCGCGTCGAGCCATGGAGGTCATCGCCGACGTCTGTGCTGCACTCGATTTCAGCCACCGCAACGGCATCGTGCACCGCGACGTCAAGCCCGCGAACATCATGATCAACAACGCGGGCGCGGTGAAGGTGATGGACTTCGGTATCGCGCGCGCCATCGCCGATTCCTCGTCGCCGATGACTCAGACGGCCGCCGTCATCGGAACCGCGCAGTACCTGTCGCCCGAGCAGGCTCGCGGCGAACAGGTCGACGCTCGATCGGACGTCTACTCGCTCGGCTGTGTGCTGTTCGAGATCCTCACCGGCGAGCCCCCGTTCAAAGGTGATTCCCCGGTCGCGGTCGCCTATCAGCACGTGCGCGAGGATCCTCAGCTGCCGTCGCTGGTCAACGACACGGTGCCGCGTGAACTCGACTCGATCATCCTCAAGGCGATGGCCAAGAATCCCGCCAACCGCTACCAGAGTGCCGCCGAGATGCGCACCGACCTGGTCCGGGTGCTCGGCGGTCAACGTCCGAGCGCCCCGATGGTCATGAACGACGAGGACCGCACCACGATTCTCGGATCGGTCGATTCACGGCAGGCGGACTTCTCCGGCAAGGACAAGCCGGCAGCTGCAGCCGCCGGCACACCCCGCCCGTCGAAGCACACCGAACCCGACAACGAACCCAGGAGCCGTCGGGGCCTGAAGATCGCGCTGATCTCCGCGGCGTCGATCATCGTCGTCGCGATCGTCGGAGCATTCCTGTGGTCCCTCGGTCCCGGAGCTGAGCCCACGTCCGTCACCGTGCCGTCCGTGGCCGGCCTCGTCGCAGACGAGGCCCAGCGGGAACTCGAGAATGTCGGCCTGCGCGTCACCGTGCAGGAGAGACCGGATGCGTCGGTTCCCGAAGGGTCCGCGATCGGCACCAACCCCGCCGCGGGATCACAGACCGAATCACCCGGGGACATCCAACTCGACGTCTCCTCGGGCCCCCAGCAGGTGCAGGTGCCGCGACTGACCGGAAGAACGCAACAGGAGGCGTCGGACGCCTTGAACGAGGTGGGCCTTCAACTCGATCCCACCGTCGCCCGGGCACCGTCCACGCCGGAGAACCTCGACAGGGTCGTCGAACAGAACCCGTCCTCGGGCGTGAGCATGAACGCCGACTCGCAGGTTCGCATCACGCTCGGTTCCGGCCCGGCGCAGGTACGGATGCCCAACGTCGTCGGCCAGCTCGTCGACGTTGCGCAGCCGAACGTGGCGGGTGCCGGTCTCCGCGTCCAGATAGAGAACATCGACTCCAGTCAGCCGGTGGGACAGGTCGTCTCGACGGACCCCGCCGGTGGTGCCAACGTCGCCGAGAACACGGTCGTGACATTGCGCGTGTCGAACGGAGACAAGATCCCGATGCCGGACCTGGCCGGACTCACCGAAGCTCAGGCTCTGACAGCACTGGAATCGGCAGGATGGACCGGAACCGCGTCGGACCTGTCGACGTCGAGGCAATCGACGCTCGACCCACTGATGGTCGGCCGCATCGTGAACCAGACTCAGCCGGCAGGCTCGGAGATCAGCAAGTCCGACACCATCACCGTGAGCATCGGGGCGCTGGGTATTCCGACCGGCTAGACACCTCGGGTCGAGCTCAGGCGAACGCCTCGGCGACCTGAGCTTCGAGCTTGGCGACGAGACCGGGGTCGGTGGGCATTCCGCAGACGGTCAGCCAGTTCGCCAGCATGCGGTGTCCGCCCTCGGTGAGGATGGACTCCGGGTGGAACTGGACGCCGTGAATCGGAAGCTCGGTGTGCCTCATCGCCATGACCAGACCCGATTCGGTGCGCCCGATGATCTCGAGTTCGGCCGGGATGGTGTCCTCCCGGACGGTCAGCGAGTGGTAGCGAGTGGCGGTGAAGGGCTCGTTCATGCCCTCCAGAACTCCGACGCCCGAATGGTGCACCAGACTCGTCTTGCCGTGCAGCAGCTCCGGGGCCTTCTCGACGGTTGCACCGAAGGCTGCACCGATCGCCTGATGGCCCAGACAGACCCCGAGCAGGGGCGTCTTCGTGCGAGCGCTGGCCGAGACCAGATCCATCGTGGCACCTGCGCGCTGCGGCGTGCCCGGTCCCGGGCTGAGCAGAACGCCGTCGAACCGGGCAGCGACGGCATCGCGGTCGGTGAGGCGCTCGTCGTCGTTGCGCCAGACCTCGACATCGGCATTCAACTGACCCAGGTACTGGACGAGGTTGAAGACGAAGCTGTCGTAGTTGTCGACGACGAGAATACGCATGTGGACAGCGTACTCAGCGAGGCTGTGCATACCGCATGCGCACCGATTCGGAGTACGCGGGCACCGACAGGTCCTCGGACACCGAGACGTCGTAGCGGAGGCCGTATCTCAGCGCGTACTGCTCGTACAACCGCACACCCGGCTCGTTCTTCAACGCCGCGCGCAGCCGATCCGAATCCCCGATCGCCGTCATCACGTACGGCGGACTGTATGTACGCCCGCCGAGAAGAAGGGTGTTCCCGATGCAGCGCGGAGCCGACGAGGCCACCAGCCGTTGATCCTGCATCGCGATCGCCGACGCTCCACCGGCCCACAACGCGTTGAGCACGCTCTGCACATCGACCTGATGGACCACCAGATCGTCCGGTGACGCGTCCGAGGCGTACGAACCGTCCGCACCGCGGGGAGCGTCCGCCATCGTGACGGTCACACCGCCGCCGGACGCGGCCTCGCGTCCCGCAGCGTCGGCCAGGGAATCGATGCGGGCCAGGGCGTCGGCGACCTCGGTGTCCCCGGTCGCAGTGCGCTGCTGAATGGACTCGACCTGCTGCTCGAGCGTGTCCCTGCTGCGCTCGGCCTCCACGCTGCTGCTCTGAGCTGCATCGACGAGGTCGGCGAGTCGGGTGGTGTCCCCTCCACGGAGTTCGGTGCCATCGGAAACGTGTCTGGTGGTACCGAGCAGCAGACCGACGACAGCGCACACCGCGACGGCGAGCACCCACCAACGAGTGTCGGCGGGGGCAGTCGATCGTCGTGTCACGGGTGCTCGCAATTTGTCCGGTGGGTCGGTGCTGGGCTCACCTGCGTTAGCGTGTACAGCAACCGGGTCGGTGACCGTCACGGTCCTCCAGGCGACAATAGCCTGGGGATGCGCGGCACCCGTCGATCCACAGGTTCCGATCGTCAGTTGTCCACAGGTACGGCCGCAGTGCCGCGGGCCGTCACGAACGCGAAGAGGAAGCAATGCCGAAGTCGAAGGTACGGAAGAAGAACGACTACACGATCAACCCGGCGAACCGTACGCCGGTCAAGGTCAACGCCGGACCGTCACCGGTCTGGTACGTGGTGCTGATGCTGGGATTCATGCTGGTCGGGCTGCTGTGGCTGATCGTCTACTACCTGGCTTCCGAGGACATCGCCTTCATCGGAAACCTCGGCGCCTACAACTTCCTGATCGGCTTCGGGTTCATGGTCGTCGGACTCGTCATGACCATGCGGTGGCGCTGAGAACCTGCCGAGTTACATCGATGTCATTCATCCCCAATGTGGATAAACCCTGTGGATAACTCTGAAAACGATCCACAGGGTGTGTACGAACAGCGATGGGCGACGCCCCTCATCGCCGTCGCAGCCCTGGTCGCAGGCGGAATCGCCCTCGGAATCGGAGCCGCACTCTCCTCCACCGACGCAGCCGGAACATTCCTCGTCGGACTCGCCGCCGTCGGAATGTGGATCATCGCCGCACTCGCCGCCGCACAACGCCCCCGACTGGCCATCACCCACGACGGAACACTGGTGATGAAACGCCTCGGCGGCCTACGCACCTACACCCGCAACGACATCGTGCGCGTCAAAATCGTGAAATACCCACGCCTGGGGCGACGCGTTCCGATGCTCGAACTGGACATCCGCCCACCCGGCGAAGACGACGATCGACTGATCATCTTCGGCAGATGGGACCTCGGAACCGACCCTCGAGACGTATACGACGCACTCGAAACCCACGGCTTGGTGCCTCGCAACACCTGATCGTCCGGCCCCCGTGGTCACTCAATGTGACATTCAGTGGACTTTTCGGGGGTCAATGTCACATCGAGTGGACTTGCTAGAGGCCCATCTGGGCGCGCAGGTCGAGAACACGGATCGCGATGATGCCCAGGGACACCAGAGCGACGGCGATGACCGAGAGCCATGCCATGGACAGGCCGGCCCTGGTTCGTTGTTGTCCCGTGTCTCGGGTTCGGTTGGACAAGAACACCAGACCGGCGGTGGCGGCGGCTCCGGCGACGAGACCGCCCATATGTCCCCACAGCGAGATGCTGGGGATCGAGATGCTGATGAAGATGTTCACCGCGATGATGACGAGGATGGGTGCCGGGCTTCGCTTGAGCCGTAGCAGGATCACGGCCTGTGCGCCCAGTAGACCGAAGACTGCACCGGACGCGCCGACGGTGAGCGTCAGGGGATTCTCCAGCAGCATCACCGACGCGCTTCCTCCGAGGAGGGAGAGGAAGTAGACGACCAGGTAGCGGGTTCGACCGAGCACGAGTTCCACGTCACGGCCGATGATGTACAGCGCGAACATGTTCACGAGCAGGTGTATCGGCCCGTAGTGAACGAAGCCGCTGCCGATCAGGCGGAACACGTCGCCGTCGGCGACGAGCAGGCTGTTGAGAGCCCAACCGCGGGCGAGTTCGGATCCGGAAGTGTTGTTCATCGGATCGCCGGACTGCGCCACCGTGATGGCATAGACGATCACGTTGACGGCGATCAGGGCGTAGGTCAGCGGAGTCTTGGCGGACCGTGCCATGGGTGCACCGGCGACGGTCTGCGCAGTGCGGACGTTCTTGTTGCCTTCTCGCACGCAGTCGACACAGTGCTGTCCGACCGCGGCGGCCTGCAGACACTGCGGGCACGCCGGCCTGCCGCAGCGCGAGCAGGCCAGGCCGGTGGGGCGATCGGGATGTCGGACGCACACCGACTGGGGTGGGTTGGGCTGGTCGCCGTACGCGCCACCCCAGCCGGGGTTCGTCATCTTGTCGAAAGTCCTTCGGTCAGATCAAGCGATGGTGACGTTGTTGATGACGACCTCGTCCACCGGGCGATCTCCGCGGCCGACCGGCGTGCTCGAGATCGCGTCGACGACCTTCTTCGACGCCTCGTCGGTGACCTCACCGAAGATGGAGTGCTTGCGGTTGAGGTGCGGGGTCTTGCCGGTGGTGATGAAGAACTGCGAGCCGTTGGTGCCGGGGCCGGCATTTGCCATGGCCAGCAGGTACGGGCGATCGAAGGAGAGCTCCGGGTGGAACTCGTCCTCGAACTTGTAGCCCGGTCCGCCTGCACCGGTGCCGGTGGGGTCGCCGCCCTGGATCATGAAGCCGTCGATGACGCGGTGGAAGACCGCGCCGTCGTAGAACGGTCCGCTCTTGGCACCCGACGCGTTCTGAGTCGTGTACTCCTTGGATCCGTCCGCGAGACCGACGAAGTTCGCGACGGTCTTGGGGGCGTGATTGCCGAACAGTTCGATGACGATATCGCCGCGGTTGGTGTGCAGCGTGGCCGTTTGGGTCTTGTTTGGTGAAGTCACGCCCTCCATCGTGCCATCTCGGGTGATCGGGCAGTTCACAACGGGCATCGAGTCGGGTGTATCGGGAGGGTTCAGCGGGGCCGTGTTGTGGAACAGTGAGGGTATGACGAGCACAACGAAGCCCGACCGGGTTCGGTCGACCACAGGTACCGCAGCGTCCGCCCTGCTCGGCGCCGCATCCGCCGCGAGCAAGGGCCCGGCCGGAGTCGGCCTGCTTCTGGCCAAACAGGGTTACGGACTGGCCCGCAAGCAGGCTGCGCAGCGGCGGGCAGTGACCGCGGAGCGTATCGCCGAAGCGAATCGCACCCGAGAGCTCGTCACGGTCGACTCGGGATCACGTCGGACCCGACGAGTTCTGGTGTTCGGCGCCGTTGCTGCCGTCGTGGGAGGTGTCGTGTTCTTCCTCGGTCGCCGTCGCAACGAGGTGCCGCCGCCCGCCGATGTTCCGCCGAGCCTGGCCGACTACGACGACACGTCGTCATAGGTACAGCACCTTCTGCAGTAGGTCGATCAGACCCGGCCTGGTTCTGATCACGGCCTCCGCGCTGCGGTCGGCGACGACCAGTGCCGTGTTGTGGCCGCTGGCGGAGCCCTCGCTGAGATAGTCGCTGTGCCCGATCGAGCGGCCGGCACTGTCGGATTGCTCCGTGGACAGCAGAGTGATTCCGTCCAGCGCCCCTGGATCGCGGCCGAATGCACCCATGTCGGCGACGATGTCGTCCGTGGCCTCCGCCGCGAAGACATGTCCGACGGGAATCTGGAGCTCTGCGAGGCTGTGTGTGCCGAGTCCCGGTGAACCGAGAGCTACGAAATCGTCGACCCCGGTGTCATCTCGAAGAGCAGTTGCCGCGGTGAGCGATCCGTACGAGTGGGCCAACACCGACAGATGCGGATCGCTCGCCCGTGCGGCGTCGAGACCGTTCAGGAACGGGATCAACCGATCCGCTCCTGCCTGCGCAGCCGCACCCGAGGCAACGGTCCGGTCCGGATCGAGCAGGCTCCAACCGAGCTGAGGTGCCTGGTAGTCCAGCCAGGTCACCGCAGCCGCAGACTGCGCCGGATCCTGCGAAACAAGCTGCTGCACGGTGTTTTTGATGTTCTCCATGTCGCCGTCGTAGCGGGGAAGGTTTCCGTGCACGGTAGAGCCGAGACCGGGCACGAAGACGGCGACATGGGTCGCCGTGTCGACATCTCCCACCGCGACGGCCGCCATCGTCTCCTCGTACGAGGAATTGTCGAGGACCAGGAGCTGCCGAGCCCCCAGCGCCAGCGTCGCGTCGATCGCATCGAGTGCTGCCAACCGAGTGCGCGTTTGTTCGAGCCCGGCATCGGCGTCGCTGAAGATGCCGCCGAACACGTTGTCGGACAACTCTTCCTGTAGTTCGACTTCGACGGCGCGAAGGCGGATACGCTCTGCGGCCAACACCCGCCGATTTGCGCTGTCACGCACCCGACCCGGCAGGCCGTCGAGATTGCCGATCAGCGCCGGCTGTTCGACCAGCAACCTGGTGCGTGCCGCAGTCGAGAGTGCGCTCCAGAAAGCAGCATTGGCCGCCGGTGTGCCGTCGCGCGGCACCCAAGCCGCAACTGCCGTCGCAACGGAGGCTGCGGAGGTTCCCCCGACGAGGCGTCGGGCAAGGATGTCGTCGAAATCCGTGGCCGTACGAATCAGCTGTGCGATTCGTTCGGCGAGCTCCTCACGGCACCGCCGTCGCTCGCGCATCGTCGACCACAAGTCCACCAGCGCAACCGAATACGACGCTGCAAGGTCGAACACCGAGCCGTCGGATGCGACCGCGAATCGCTCATCCGCCGCCGTCCGCTCCACCGAGCGGAGCGCAGCGACCAGGCCGGCCATCTCGATCGAGGCATCCGCGGTGCATGTCGCTATCCGAAGCAACTCGACTGCGGCGTCTGCCAGATCCGACCGGATACGTCTCATCGCCTCCCGCGCAGCCTCGGCCGCGGGACCGGCCCACCCGTCTCCCACGATGTCGTCGGTAACCGAGTCGTGCACGGCGGCAACCTCCCGCCACCGGTGCATCAGGCTGTCGGACGCCGCTACCAGCACGCGGCTGTCCCAAGATCTGAATTCGTTCAGAGTGACCATCGCGTATCCCCCGCAGCATCGTCGTTTCCGACGAGTCAACGCGAGAAAAGCACCGCGTCGGGAAATCTATCCCCAGCCTGTGGATCAAATCTGGGGATCAACTATGCGTCGAGTGAGCGCTACTGCGCAATTCTGCGAATGGGTCCGCTGTAACCGGCGTCGGGATCGGACGGCCGACTGGTCCTCGGCGGCCTGCTTCGCTTTGCCCGGTACAGATCGGCGTCGGCTGCCCGATAGATCTCACCCCAGCGGCGACCCGCGGGCATGCAGGCCAATCCGACGCTCCACTCCGCGCGGTGAGCCCGACGCAGACGCTCGATGATCTGCCAGGCCTCCTTCTCGAGAACCCCCGGCATGAACAGCACGAACTCGTCTCCACCGAGCCGACCCAGAACGTCACGTTTGGTCAGCTGCCCCTTCCAGGCCTTCGAGACGCGAGTGAGCAGGACGTCACCGGCAATGTGGCCGTACTCGTCGTTGATCTCCTTGAAATTGTCGAGATCGAGCACTGCGAGGCTGACCGACAATCCGCGAGCCGCACACGCCGGCAACATCTTCTCGATCTTGGATTCGAACCCGAATCTGTTGAGCAGACCGGTCAACGCGTCGTGCGTTGCGGAATAGCGCATTCGGCGCGCGAAGACACCGAAGACCTCCGTCGCACCGACGATGCCGAGCGCGACGAGGATGTAACTGATGAACGGAGTTCCGTACGGCGCGATCGCCGCTCCGATGACCGCCGAAACAGCAAGCACGGCAACCCAAATGCCTGCGCTGCGTTCGGACCAGAACGCGCCTATGTGCATACCGAGGAACATGGCCGCCTGCACGCAGATCAAGAACGCAGGCATGGTGTCGCTACTGCCCAACGCACAGGCGAGTGCCATCACCGACAACGCGGTCGCGAACCCCACCGCCTGTTTCGGGCTCGGCACACCCGCCCTTGCCAACACCACGATCGCCATCGGACCCAGCAACAGAGCCAACGCGGCCAGAACCTGCTGAGCACCGGTCAGATTCGACCACGACGCAATAGCGCTGGCAGCGTAGAGAACCGTCGTGACCGCAGCGAACACGGCAAGCATGCGGCCTGACTCGTCGAACCTAGGCCTGCTCACCGGTCGATTCCCACCGTGCAGGACCATGATTCGGCCGATCGGAGGCAGCGTTCACCGAAGAGAACACCACCACTCACCCGATACCCCCCAGGCACCATCGGCCCTCCCCACGCACTACGGCCATCGCCTCACATGACCCAACGATGCCCGGACTCTAACACCTCCGAGACCCGATCACGACTCTGGCCAACGAAAGCGCAGCAGGTCAGGACGCCTTCTCGGCGCGCGCTGCCTCCCTGGCAAGTAGTCGATCACGGGACTCCTCGAACTTGGTTGCCTTCTCGGCCAAGTCCTCGACGAACGCTGCCAGTCGATCGCGATCCCGCTCGCCCTCACCCGTGAAATCGTTGCGCTCGAAGATCTTCCACTTGCGCAGTACAGGCATCAACACCTCGTCCAAATGCTGCCGGAGATCGTAGATCCCGTGCTTGGCCAAGGTCATCGCGTTCTTGCGGAAATTGGGCATGTTCAGGCCGGGCATCTGAAAGTCGGTCGCGACATCGGTGATGGCGCGGACCATCTGATCGGGCACCAGATCCAGCGAGGCCTCACCGAGGTTGCGGTAGAAGATCATGTGCAGGTTCTCGTCCGCAGCAACACGAGCCAACATTCGGTCCGCCACCGGATCTCCGCACGCCAATCCCGTGTTCCGGTGCGACACCCGCGTCGCCAGCTCCTGGAACGTCACGTACGCCACCGAATGCAGAAAATTGGCACCGTCCATCGGCGCATCGACACCAACCGTCATGTGGTGCATTCGAGCGCGCTCCAACTCGACGGGATCCACCGCACGAGTCACCACCAGATAGTCGCGCATGACGATGCCGTGACGGTTCTCCTCCGCAGTCCAGCGCCCCACCCACGTCCCCCAGGCACCGTCCAACGAAAAATTGTCTGCCAGCCCCCGGTGATACGACGGCAGATTGTCCTCGGTGAGCAAATTGGTGATCATCGCCGTGCGCGCCAGTTCCGACAGCGACGACTGCTCGAGCGACCAGTCCTGTCCACCCATCGCCGCGTAATTGCGACCCAGATCCCACGGAACGTAATCATGCGGATGCCATTCCTTCGCCATCGACAGATGACGATTCAGATTGGCTTCCAACGTGCCGTCGAGTTCCCTCAACAGCTCTTCATGATCGAGAACGCGCGTCATCTGCGGGACTCCTTAGAGATTCGAGATGCCCGAATCGCCGATCGATTCGAGACAGTGGCGAACACCGCCCGCCGAGATCGAACGACGGCACACCCCCCTGCGGTGCGCCGTCGCGACCATCCACGTCGATCCGAGAACCGACGTCCTTGCACAGCGACCACGCTAAGGACCGAACCATCGATACGACACCGAACCGACGACTGTCTGGACATGTGGGCGCCGAAACCCAGATCGACTTGGGTCCAATCAGGGACTGTCTGAATAACGGTTGATCCGGTCCTTGGTTCGACACGCCGAGCTCAG
>NZ_JASHKS010000039.1:0-38134 GCF_030056835.1 Rhodococcus sp. IEGM 1372
CCGACGGTGAGCAGACCCCAGACCGAGCAGGACCCCGGGCGACACTCCTGATCCGCCGCCGTATACGGGCAGCAGCCCGCCGAAGGCGGTTCGGGGCTGAGCGACGAGCAACTGACCGATATCGCTGTCGCAGCGGGAGTTCCCGACACCGCCGGCGACTGCATCACCGGCGGCCACTACACCGACTGGGTGGCCGACTCCACCCAGTCGGTGCTCAAGACCATCAACGCCACTCCCACAGTCCTGCTCAACGGCGAACCGATCGCCCTGAGCACACCCGGTGCTCTCGACGCCGCGGTACGTGCCATCCCGTGAACGGCATGACCGACATCTCCTACACAACGGTATAGACCAGCATCTTTCGGGGCGGGATGGGGGAATGCGCATTGCAGGAAGCATAGGGCTGCGCGCATCACTGATCCTGGTGATCGAACGTTACGAGTTGCTCGTGGATCCCAGCTGCGTTCCTTCGTGCGGCCTGAACCCGGTGCAGTCCGGGGTCGATGCCGATGATGACCCAGTAGTAGAGGTACCCGGTGACGATGAAGTGGATATTCATCACCTCGTGTCCCCAGTGGTAGCGGACCAGCTCGTCGAACAGCGGGCTGAAATACACTGCATAGATGGAGAGGACGAACAACCCGACCGCGACGGCGGGGTTCGACAGCACTCGCATCAGTGGTGAATGGACCACCCACACGATCCATTCCCGCGGTCCCGGCATCCTGTCCTCCCGAGCTGGGGGCAGCGCCCGCAACGCGAGCGTGACCGGCCCGCCGAGCACGAGCAGGACCGGAACGAACATGTTGAGCGTCATGTGCGCACCCATATTGACGCTGAACATCGCCGAACCGTATGCAGCGAGACCTGAACTCGTCGCCACCAGCAACGCCAGGCACCCGGTCATCCAGGCGATGGTACGCCCGAGGGGCCACTGATCTCCGCGCCGTCGCAACCGCAGAACTGCCCACCCGTACAGCGCGATCAGGACGACTGCCGCGCCGCCGGTGACGAAGTCAAACCGCCAGAAGGTCGCGAACTGCTCGAGCGAGGGAGCGTCAGACGGTTCTCAGGCTCGATCGGCCAGCAGTGAGCAGGGTCGCGTATCCGTCGGGACCGACCCGGCCCACACGGCAGAAACGGGTACAGACTATCCCGTATACCAATGAGCCCATCGTGATCGCGGCGGCGAGTGAGACGGTGAAACGGAGCAGGACGTACAGAAGCGATGTGAAGGTGCCAGGGAACGAGTCACCGCTGGCTGCGTGTCGGGTGTCCCCCGAGCGGACGGTGACGACAACGACCAACGCGGCCGCGCATACGAGCGCGATCGCAAGGACGTAACGCACACACAGCGACTGGCGTGTGCGCGAAATATGGTGCGGTGAATCGGTTGTCACATAGCCTCGTTCGATGTCGCTGTACTGCAGTGGCGTCGGTCGATCATCGGTGTTACACGACGCCCATCATGATCGCCATTCCGGCTGCCATCGCCACCTCGCACGCCGCAGCGACACTCTGCGGCCGCGACGCCGGTAGCGCATCGACGGCGATATTACCTGCCTGCGATCCAGGCGAAGGATGTACAGGTGCGAGAGCAGTGCTCTGTTCGGCGACGAACAGACGGTAGAGCCACACGATCGCTGCGACAGCGAAGACGACTGTGAGCGTGAGTGATACCGCGGAGATCCATCCCGGTCCGCTCATCGCGGCCGTATGGTCAGGACTGCTCATGTCCATGTCGGGGGTGTGTGCGTGCGCGCCCATTCCGGACATGTCACCGTCGGCGGCGTCGGCGGTGTGATCGTGCGCGGCGGTGCCGGGAAGCCACCCGGCCATCACCGCGACCATCCACACCATCGCAGCCATCATGAACACGTGATAGCTGCCCATCGCAGGTCCGTGGGGGTGCTCGTCGACACCGGTCGTGCCCGGTGCCGTGCGTGCTGCGGAGATCGCGAACCACACCGTCGCCGCGGCAAAGAACACTCCCTGCGGTAACAGCGGGACGCCGAGCCCCCACGGCCACGCCATCGCAATCATGGCCGCGCACATCACGAGGTGGAACCCGTGGTCGATCCGTACGTTCCACTGCGCGGCGCGGATGATGCGGTACACGCAGTATCCGGCCGCGAACACGAACAGTGCTGTGGTGATCCACCGCAGCGAACTATCAGCGATCACGACGCGTCCTGCCGATTGTGTGCATCGATACCCGGTGCTCGATCCGCGTCGGCTCGTTCTTCCCGCGACGGCAGCGACGCGGATTCGAGTGTGGTTCCGCGCGATCGACGGTGGTGACGTAGTCCCAGAGCGACGTCGACGGCGACGAACACTGCCAGTGTTATTCCGAACAACGGCATGTACCAGCCCAGGATCACTGCGATCACTACCGCGGTTACCGCGGCCCACGGCGGCATCCGGCGCAGCGCCCCGCGTTTGGCAGGTGGTCCGAACCTGATTCCTCGTGCCCGGGTCGGGCACCGCAGCCACCACATCCGGTAGCCGCGAAGGATGACGGCGATCAGACCGATAGCGGTGAGCGCCAACAGGATCTGGTTGACGAGTCCGAACAGGATGCCCATGTGGGCGTCGATGGTCCAGTTGGTCATCTTGGCCATGAGCGGCCAGTTCGCGAACTCGACCTTGTCGATCACCTGGCCCGACGCGGCATCGACGGCTACCGAATCGTAGCGTGTGGGCCAATCACGTTTGGCCTCTTGCACTTTCCATGCCTGTCCCTCTTCGGCGGGAGGAACGAGCTTCATCGGTGCCTGCAGGCCCGCGCCCTGGGCGGCGGCCTCGACACCGTCGATTCCGCGCCTTCACCGATCACGGTGTCGGTGACCGGCGCACCGTCTCCCCCGTGGTGATCACCGCCTGCATTCTCGCCCGTTCCGGCAGGATGAGTCTCGACCGACGGTGTCGTTCACGACAGCGCCGTACGTACGTCCCCGATGGTCTCTCCGGCATACCGTGACCACGTCAAACCGGTGACCGAGAGAGGCAGGAGAGCGGCGATGATCCACACCCCGACCGTGCCGTGCCACGACAACGCGCGGGCGCGGCCCCTCTTCCTCGGCTCCGGCACCAGAGCAGCTCTGGCGGCTTCGGAGGCACTGGACGAGCGTTGGCGGACCCGGGCGTCCACAACACGAGCCCGCCGAGTGCGACCACCCACAGCCAACTGGCGGCCAACTCACTGTAGTTACGGCCCAGATCGCCGAGGTGGAGGTTGCGGTGCAGTTCGTCGATCCACGCGCGCACCGGGAGCCACTCACCGAACGTGGTCAGTTCTCCGCGGACCTGCGCGGTGTAAGGGTCGACGAACACGGTCCGCCCGTACCCCTCGGGAACGTCGTCGACCGCCAGCACGACACGGGTGGGTGCTCTCGGCGTCGATGGGGGGCCGGACCTCGGTGATCGAGCCTTCTGGGTGGGCGGCCCGGGCCGCGGCGACCTGCTCACTGAGCGGCAGCTGCTGATCGCCGACCTGATCGACTGTCAGTTCGTGGCGATGAACGTAGTCCGACAACTGCGGGCTGATGGTGTACAGCAGGCCGGTCACGGCCGCGATCAGCAGAAACGGTCCGACCAGGATGCCGGCATAAAAGTGCAACCGCAGCACGAACGGCCTGATCTGTGGCCACAACGGGATCTTCGTCACCGAAGGCGGGGTGTCACCGGGCGCAGGCGGTCGATCGATTTCACTGGTGGACATCTGCGTGTTTCGGTTCCTTCTCCTCGGGCTGCACTGGGCGCTCAGCCGGTCCTACTCGTGCAGTAGTCGGGCCAGCGGTCCCGGAAGTTCCCGATAATTCCGAGCCGCGTACTCGAGAACTATTCGGGTGTCACGCCCCGACTAGGTCCTCGTAGGGCTGCGACCCCGCCACGAGCTGCCGGTGTAGGTGTCAAAGTGAAGGAGATTCGACGGGTTTCCCGTCCAAAGAGCTACTGCTCAGTGGAACGACCTGATCTCGTGGCCGGACAAGTCCTCGACGGCTACGCTTGCGACCCGTCCCAGGGATACTCAACTGTCGAGCAATTCGAACAGACCGGTGCGGCCGTGTACGGAGCAAACTTCTGCTCCTCAACCGACGCTCAGAGCACCGAGAAGTGGTACTGCAGGCCGTCGTACGCCCATTTTCCCGCACCATCCCCGGCGAAACACCAGGTGAGCGTGTTTTGAAATCAAAAAGCCTGTCGGAGGTGCGCACTACAGTTCTTGCCATGGCAGAACGGCAGCTCGGTGAGGTCCTGGACGCAGATTCAGTTGCCCTGGTGAGTGGTGCGGTGGTGTTTCCGGACCTGTCGGCCGAGGTGGCTGCGCGTATCGAACGGTCGATGGCGTCGGCGCGGTCTGCCGCAACCCGCCGCGCCTACGATTCGGCGTGGCGGCGATTCGAGACCTGGTGCACTGCCGCCGGGCACATCTCGTTGCCGGCGCACCCTGCGACCGTGGCTGCGTATCTCGTTGACGCGGCGGACTCGCTGACCGTCGACGGAGTCCGGGCGTATGCACCGTCGACCTTCGGCAAATGGGTCGCTGCGATCACCGACCGTCACCGCGGGCTCGGCCACGACACCCCGTGTGGCCACGAGATGGTGCGCGCCACCCTCGCCGGTATCCGCCGAGACTACGCCGCCGCGGGGGAGCGCCCCCGCAATCCCCGCGCCCCACTCCTGACGTCCGATATCACTGCCATCGTTGACGTAGCACGTGCCGGTGTCACCGGCTGGGCCAGTGAAGTGCTCGAACGCCGCGACACCGCACTACTGCTGATGGGGTACTCCGGGGCATTTCGGCGCAGCGAACTCGTGGACCTCGAATGTCGTGATGTGCGCCGCGATCGCCTCGACGGTGCGCATGTCCGCCTGCGGCACTCGAAGACCGACCAGGACGGAACCGGAACGGTGAAGGCGCTGCCGTTCACCGACCGGCACGAATCATGCCCGGTCTGCGCGTGGGTTCGCTGGCTGCAGATCGTTGCTGCATTCGATACCGGTGGCAGAACCGCGATCATTCGTTTGCTTTCCCGCGCAGCGAAGTTCGACTCCCATCTCTGCCACAGCACCCTGCCCACCGCTGACACGCGGTCGGCGCTGTTCCGGTCGATCCGCAAGAACGGCAACCTATCCCAGACCGCACTGTCGGGTGCGGCAGTGCACGCCGCGATCCGCCGCCGCGCCGGCCGCGCCGGCTACGACGCAGACCTTCTCGCCCAGCTGGGCGGACATTCACTGCGTGCCGGATTCGTCACTCAAGCGTTCCGTAACGGTGCCGACGCACACGCGATCATGCGACAGACCGGACACAGAAGCCCGGGAATGGTCGAAATCTATGCCCGCGAGAACGCGCCTCTGGTCGGCAACGCCGTGAACGATCTCGGCTTGTGACCCTCATGCACGGCACCGACACCTCGACGAGCGGCGACAACACCGACCTTGTCCGAACAACTCCAGTATCGAACGACACTGTCCCGGAACGGGGTCGACACACGTGGTCGCTGTTCGCGGACTGGTGCACCGCTCATGATCAGTCGGCGTTGCCGGTCTCACCGGAGTTGTTCGTTCGGTTCCTCCGAGCCAACCCTGCCGCGCCGGCAACGCAACGTCGTCGCATCGCCGTCATCGACGCTGTTCATCGAGACCGCGCCCTGCCCCCGCCGGGTCGCGGTCAGAGCGTGCGAGCGGCTCTGGACGCGCTGCGTGCAGCGCGTTTGCGCGACACCGCAACTCGGATCGGCGGCATCGTCACGCGCCTCCCCGGAACAGGGTGGCCGGCGGCGTTGTTCGCTCGCCGAGATGCACTGGTCCTCACTCTTGCCGCGGCCGGGCTGCCATACACCGAGATCGCGGCACTGCGAATAAGAGATGTCGCCGTCGAACCCGAATTCGATGCCCTCACAATCGAAACGGGCACCGGTGTACATGCCGTCACTTCGTTGGAGCTCGTGAGGGCGGGCGCATCACCGAGAAAGGTGTACAGGCGCTGGTACGAGGTCCTGGCCCACGGCGAGCGGCACCCCAGCACACGCATGCTCGCCGACGCCATCGAGCACGTCGACGGAACCGAACTCGCCGACTCCGTTACTCATCTCGACCCAGGCAGCGAACGGCCGTTGTTGACCACGATCGACCGGTGGGGCCATACCCCGCTGGTCGCAACCCC
Organism: Rhodococcus sp. IEGM 1372; assembly: GCF_030056835.1. Classification (NCBI taxonomy): domain Bacteria; kingdom Bacillati; phylum Actinomycetota; class Actinomycetes; order Mycobacteriales; family Nocardiaceae; genus Rhodococcus; species Rhodococcus sp. IEGM 1372. Next base: position 6,173 of record NZ_JASHKS010000039.1, read on the forward strand.
TCTCACCTCCCGGGGAATAGCCGATATCGTTCGAGCACACCTCGGGGGACGCGCTCCCACGCACATACCGCCCCCCGTCCGAGAGACGAACCCAAAGCGTGTCTTTACGCTCGAGCCTGCATCGGCGGTCTCGCTCGACCCTGGTTACTACGAACGCGGCACACTCGCACGAAGGCACTCCCACGCGCTCCTCGACGACGTCGATTCGGTTCTTGCCGATGTCGAAAACCGCGCAGACCGACTGCTCAGGGAACTTCTCGAGTTCTTAGATGCGGAAATGCCGGAGTGCGAGCAATAGTCTTCAGCGCGCGACGATCCCAGGTGTCACCCCGCAGGAGCGACCCCTGTTGTGAGTGAGTCAGCGAACATTGCACCGAACGACGACCGGGTCTGTGTCGAAAGTTCGCACGCGGGCTTCACGGTCTCTTGGTACGGGGTGGTCGTGTCGCTGGACCTCGTCTCGCGGTGCGCTTCCGATCCACTGCATCGATGTCTGCGTTGATGGTTCGGCGACGTTTCCTGAGGGTCAGTGCCGACAGCGGCAAGCGCGGTGAGAAGTACCAACACGAAGGGGATGTCGAGACTGGTCAGTGCGTCGATGGTCACGATCGCTCCTGCAGCGACACACACGAAAAGCAGGCGTGCACCGTCCACGCAAGCGCATCCCGATCGTGTGCGGCGGCTGGTTCCGGCACTGGCGATCCTCGCCGCTGGGGTTGACCCCAGTCGCGCTCTCGTCGTCTCGCAGGTCGTGTTGTCCTTCGGTATTCCGATCGCGCTGATTCCGTTGGTGCGGTTCACCTCTGACCGCATGTTGATGGGCAGCGATGTCAAATTACCGGATCACTCGATATGCAGCCCGGTTCATCGCGGGAATCGTCGTCGCACTCAGCATTGCACTGATCCATCTAACCGTCGTCTGATTGTGCGCGGGTGAACGTCTCCTGCTTGCCTCTGTGTTCCAGGACCGATTACCGCTCGCGATGGTGGTGGTGTGCGTGGGAAATCGGAATCAGTGGGTTCTTCCGCCGCTCAGGGGGAGTCCGTCCTCGAAAGAAAGAAGACTTAGTGCGGGCCACCAGATTTGCAAGCAACGCAATCGATGCCCCCAGTTTGGATGACGACGAAGCCGCCCACCACCTTCAAGACATCAACCCGCGTGCGGATCGTAGACGGCGGTGACAGTCGATGCCGGCCGGCCCGTTCCATGCTTGGGGTCGAGACGTGATTGCCTCCGGGGCGTTGCCTCAGTCTGGATGGTGCAAGTCTGCCCACTAACTACGCACATTGTTCGGCATCGATCGCATGATCGAGCAGGACGCGAGAGGCTGCCTCACACTGAGTAGCTCTCTCACAGGTCGTACACTACGGCGTCGCCGATGACGCGGATGGCGACCCTGTCGCCGGGCGTCAGAGCCGTGGCGCCGAAGCGGCGCACGGTGACCCGCTGGGCCATAGCGGTGTCCGCGGTGTCGAGGCGGATCCCGAGCAGCATCTCCGACCCGAAGTACTCCACGTCGACGACGGCCCCCGATGCACCCGCGCCGTCGGTGGTCACCTCGATTTGCTCCGGCCGCAACATGATTCGGGCTGCACCTTCGATGGCGTTCGGGGAAGGGGCGACGGCGACGTCGCCGAGGGCGCAGCGGGCACGGCCGTTCTCGATGTGGGCCGTCAAGATCACGGCGTCACCGATGAATTCCGCGGTGGTGACGTCCACAGGGCGGGAATAGATTTCACGAGGTGTACCGATCTGTGCGAGCCTGCCCGAGCTCATCACCGCAACCCGGTCGGCGAACGACAGGGCCTCGGGTTGATCGTGGGTGACGAGGATGGTGGTGATCCCAGCCTTGGCGAGGACGTCGGCGACGATCCGTCGAGTGTTCGCCCGCAAGCCGGCATCGAGTGCCGAGAACGGTTCGTCGAGCAGCATCAATTCAGGTTCACGCGCCAGCGCCCGCGCGAGCGCGACCCGTTGCTGCTGGCCGCCGGAGAGCTGGTCGGGTCGACGTGAGGCGTAGGACGAATCCAGCGACACCATCTCGAGCAGTTCGGTGATCTTCGAGACGGTGCGGGCACGGCGTGGCAGGCCGAACCCGATGTTCGCGCCGACCGTGGCGTGTGGGAACAGTGCCCCGTCCTGGGCGACGTACCCCACCGACCTTCGGTGCGCAGGCGTCCAGCCGGATCCCGCGACGACCTTCCCGGTCAGTGCGACAGTGCCTGCGTCGGGTTTGTCGAAACCCGCGATCAGACGCAGCAGCGTCGTCTTACCGCAACCGGACGGTCCGACGATGGCTGTGGTCGACCCGGCATCGACAGCGAACTCAACACGACGTAGCACCGTCACAGGACCGAACGACTTGTCCAGCCCATCCACCTCCACCGCGTATGTCATAGTCCTGCCGCCTTTTTCGACTGGGAGAAGAGAACGTAGGTCATGGGCAGAGACAGCACGATCATGATCAACGCGTACGGAGCAGCCCCCGAGTAGTCGATCTCGCTGCTCAGCGACCAGAACTGCATCGACAGAGTGCGGGTTCCGGTCGGTGCCAGCAGCAATGTCGCGGTCAACTCGTTCACGATCCCCAAGAACACCAACGCACCGCCCGCTGCGGTGGCCGGCGCAGCCAATCTGAGAGTCACCCGAAAGAAACTCGACAGCGGTGACAGACCCAGCGACCGAGCCGCCTCGTCCAACCCGACGGGCGCCTGCGCGAGCCCCGCCCGCAGGTTGACCAATGCGCGTGGCAGGAAGAGCAATGCGTAGGCCGCGATCACGACGACAACTGTTTGATACAGCGGATTTGCGTACCGAATGGCGACGGTGACGAACGCCAACGCAACCACGATGCCGGGCAACGAACTCGAGATGTAGGTACCGCCCTCGAGGACACGGCTGAACCGTCCGCGGTGGCGAATCGAGATCCACGCGACCGGGAACGCGAGTGCACACGTCATGACCGCACCGGCAATTCCGAACCCGAGCGTCTGCAGCAGCGCGGACGAGATTTCGTCCCACTCCCACACCGCGCTGCCGCCGACGACAAGCCACCGCAGAACACTGGCGATCGGGACTCCGAGAGACAGTGCGATCAACATCCCCAGGAAGACGAGCGCGATCGGCGAATACTGCCAACCGAGTTCTGCAGGCACGGCCGGGCGGGCTGCACCCGAGCCGATGCGGGCATACCTGGCACTGCCACGCACAACCGCTTCGATCACCAACAATGTGAGGCACAGCAATACCAGCACCCCGGCGAGCATGGTCGCCGCCGCTCCGTTGAACGTCGATTGATACTGCTCGAAAATCGCTGTAGTGAATGTGTCGAAGCGGATGAAGACGAAGGCACCGTATTCGGCGAGTAGGTGCAACGCGACCAGAAGCGCGCCGCCGGCGATTGCCAGCCGCAGCTGCGGCACCACGACGCGAAAGAACACTGCCCACGGTCCGATTCCGAGTCCTCGCGCCGATTCCTCGACCGCGGGGTCGAGCCTGCGTAGCGTCGCGGCCACGGGAATGTAGACGAGAGGAAAATACGAGAGCGTTGCGATCAGAACGCCGCCGCGCAGCCCGCCGAGGGAAGGGATCGCCGTCACCCACGAGTAGCCGTTCACGAACGCCGGGACAGCCAGCGGCGCGGCAAGCAATACCGCCCACACCTTCGCTCCGAATACTCGTGTGCGCTCGACCAACCAAGCAGCCGCGACGCCGATTGCGACACAGATGGGCACCGTGATCACTACCAACATCACGGTGTTGGCCAACAATTCGCGGACCCGCGATCGGAACAGCAGCGCCGACGCGGTGGCCCAGCCGGTGTCCACGCTCTCCACGATCACGTACCCGAGCGGGATGAGCGAGATCGCCACGACAATCACTGCGGTGACAGCCAGAGGCAAGGGCATACGCGACCGGCCTGCTGGGCACCGCAGCGTGTGGGCCGGCCCCCGTTGTTCTCGACCGTTCGTCGTTGGAATCAGAGCAAACCGGCTTCGGTCATGAGCTCGGTGACCTTCGGGCTGTTGAGCTTCGCCGGGTCCACCTGCGGGGCCTGCAGTTCGGTCAAGGGGACCAGATCCGCGTTGGCCGCCACTTCGCTGCCCACCGAGTACTCGAACGACATCCCGTCCCGCAGAACTTCCTGACCCTTCGGTCCGGTGACGAACGCCAGGAACTGCTGCGCTGCATCCTGTTTCGCGCTGGACTGCAGGACGCCGCCGCCGGAGACGCTGACAAATGCGCCGGGGTCTTCGTTCTTGAAGTAGTGCAGGGCGACGTTACTGCTGTTCTCTCCGGTCTTGGCCTGATCGCCGAACCAGTAGTAGTGGTAGATCACGCCGCCCGGGATTTCTCCGGCGTTGACGGCTTTCATCACCGTGCCGTTACCGTTGTAGGCGCGGACGTTGTTCTTCATCCCCTCCAACCAGGTGCGTGTAGCGTCCTCGCCTTTCAACTCGAGCAGCGCACTGACGATGGCTTGGAAATCGGCTCCCGACGGCGATGCTGCCCAGCGGTCCTTCCAGGCGGGGTCCTGCAGGTCCAGGAGTGAGGCCGGGAGCTGATCGGGGGTCAGCATGTCCGTGTTGTAGGCGAACACGGTCGAGCGGGCGGCGATACCCGTCCACTTGCCGTTCGACGGGCGGTATTGGCTCGGAACCTGGGCCAGCACGGCCTGGTCGACGTCGGTGAACAGACCCGCGTTCTCGACGAGCGTCATCGCCGGAGAGTTCTCCGTGAGGAACACATCCGCTGGCGATCGGTCACCCTCCGCTACGAGTTGGTTGCCGAGTTCGGTATCGCTCCCTTGGCGCAGGTCGACCTCGATGCCGGTCTCCGAGGTGAACGCGTCGGCCCATTCTTTCGTCAGCGACTCGTGTTGGGCGTTGTAGACGGTGATCCGGTTGTCCCCGCCCGGGTCGGACTCAGCGCTCGAACACCCCGACACCGTCAACAGTGCCGCGGTCGCCAGTGCGAGGCCCGCCATCAGTTCGATCCGCTTGCTCATCGTCCGTCCTTCGCATTTACCGGACCACCTCCGGTCGTCCCCGCCGCCATGGTACTTAGAGGATTGGCAAACCTAATGCCCGGCCCTGTCCCGCTCCACGGTAGACGGGCGAGCACGAAGGTCGCGGCCTGCCAGTAGACAACCCCCACGACGATCGACAGGGCGAATGCTGTCCAGGGATGGTCGTCGCGCAGCGGTAGATAGACCTGAAAATGGGTCAGGTAGATGTAGAGTGACGCGCTTGCCAACACCCCCGCAACCCGGCCCACAACTGCGGGACATGGGACGGATGTGAGCCACACCAGCAGGCAAAGTCCGACAATCACGATGACTTCTCGCTGGATGTCGCCGAAGAAGAACCCGGGAATCGATAGCACGATTGCCGCGGTGACCCCCACTCGATGCCACACGGTCTGCGCCCGGGCGGCGGCCCAGCCGAGGGCGAACAACCAGAAGACAACCGCCGCGGTCAGAATGCGATTGCGGCTGTCGTCGATCTCGATCAATCCGTAACGGGTAACCAGGCCCAATGCCACCAACCCCATAGGAAACCAGAACGGGTGACTGCGTTCGAGACGTGCGACCGCCGGAACATAGAGCACAGCGGCGGCTACGAGGACGATGTACACAATCGCCTCGACGAACCAGTATCGCCATTCGACAGACCAACCGTCCGGGCCGAAGATTCCGTTGAGCAGCAATGCACTGGTGATGCGGTAGTCCCCGGTCAGAGCGATGATGGCCCCGATCCACACCATGCTGGGGATGGCGATCCGAGCGACGCTGCGCACAGCATTGCGTGCGCGGGCGGTGCGATCGACCGCGCCGAGGTGGAAGCGGGCGAAGTTGTAGCCGGCGATTCCGAGAAGCACGTGCGCCCCGCCGAGCACCGAAAACAGGTGTATGTGCGAGCCGGTGATCAGCACGATCGCAAGGGCGCGCAGCACAACGTTGGTCTCCACCCGTCGCCAGCCGCGGCGCAGGTGCGGTGCCTGAACGAAGTCCACGACTCGGGTGTTGTGCCAGTCCGCCGGGAGGTGACCGAGCAGCTCCTCCAGCCGAATGGACATCCGCACATACGACAAAGAGTCACCGCCCAAGCTCACGAACGTGCTGTCGTCGTCGACCCTTGCGTGATGCAGGACCTCGGCATACATCGCTTTGACATCGGTGGTCTCGGGCTTTGTCGTCGTCGAGGTGGGCTGAACAGGGCCGGGCTTGCCTGCGAATTCCGCGACCGCTCGCGCATCGGGTTTGCCGGTGGAGGTGCGCGGCAGCTCATCGACGACACACACCCGAACTGCTGTTGCGGGAAGGCCGCTGAACTGTGCTGTCAAGCGTCGCACGTCGGCGACGTCAGCGTTCTCCGCGACGACGACGAGTTCGTCCGTGCCGTCGGTGCAGCACACGGTCAATCCCAGGTGTGCGAGCGCGGACTCGACGCGGTGCAGATCGATACGTAGACCGAACACTTTCGCGAAACGGCTGCGTCGGCCGACCACTTCGTACAGTCCATCGGCCGTTCGCCGGGCCAGGTCGCCTGTTCGCAGCTCGCCGGCGAGCGTGTCACCCAGGCGCAAGTCGCCGGGGTCGTGTGCGTAGCCGAGCATGACGTTCGGCCCCGAATAGACGAGCTCACCCGTCCCGTCCGGGGCATCCGCGACCGGATCGAGCCGAAAGGACCCGTCGGGAATCGGCCGTCCGATGGAATGCGGATGAGCGGCGGCAAGATCCGGTGGCAGATACGCCATTCGGGCGGTCGCCTCCGTTTGCCCGTACATGACGAACAAGTCCCATCCCTGGCGTCGGCCCAGCTCGGCATACGTGCGGACGCGATCGGGCGACAGCTTTCCGCCGGCCTGCGTGACGTACCGCAGGTCGTGAAGATTCAGCTGTTCGAACCCGATACGGTCGAGCAGATCGAAGGTGTACGGCACACCCGCGAAGGTGGAGGCGCGGTGGGTGCGCGCAAGGTCCCACAGTCGAGTATCTGTGACCGAAGAGTTGGTCAGAATCAAGGCGGCACCGCGCAGGAGGTGGCTGTGGACGACCGAAAGCCCATAGCAGTAGTGCATGGGTAGCGTGGTCACGGCACGGTCGGTGGGGCGGATGCCCAGGTATTCGGCAATCGACTCGGCGTTGGCCTGCACGTTGTCGTGCGAGAGACGGACGAGTTTGGGTGATCCGGTCGAACCCGAGGTGCTCAGCAGCAACGCGAGATCAGGGTGCAGCTCATGTCTGGATTGTCGATCGAGTTCTTCGACGACTGTGTTGCCGTCGAGGGTGCGCACCACCACATCGGGCCGATATGTGTCGATGAGCCCGTCGAGATGGTCGGGATTGTCGTCCGAGGCCAGCAGTACGGGGTGTCCTGCACGCAGCGCCGCGAGGTAGGTGACGACGACCTCGACCTTGTTGGTGCCGGCGATCAGTACCAGACGACGGCCACGTCCAAGTCTGGCCGCCTGCCGGTCGATGCGCTCGTCCAGGTCGCGGTAGGTGATCGTCTCGTTCACCGATATCAGACCCGGTGCGTCACCGAATCTGCCCAAATCGTGCGCTAAGCGCACACTGGGGCGTTTCGGGCGGTTGAAGTCTCTGGGCACCGAGCGAGTCTATAAGGGCTGCCGAACCTAACCTTCCGGCGACGAATACGACTCCGCGCCCGCGCGGACGAGCGTGGCTCGTCTGTCCACACACCGCTCGGACACAGATGATCGGGGTCAGCGACGCCTACTCGGCGGTCGATTCGGCAAGTCCGGTCCGATTGTCGCACCGTGGTCGATCTGATGATCGCCGACGGATCGACCGAGTATCGATGCGCCGCCCTTTGCTCACCCTCACGCTTCGATCGATGGCATGGAGGTGACGCCACCGGGCGGTGGCGGGAACCGATCTGAGTCGGGCCGTAGCGGTTCCGCAGGCTGCGCGCGAGCGGGTGTCGGTCATGACGCGGCGGCGATCAGCCGGGCGAGAACTCCGGATTCGAGGAGGATGAAGAGACCCAAGCCGATGAACACCGCTGGGACGAGCCAGTGCTCGACCCGTTCGAGAGTGTCGACGACCTTCCTGCGAGTGCCCAGCAGCCTGCCGGCGTAGCACCAGATCCCGACGCAGATCAGGAACACGGCGATGGTGACTGCGGTCTGTGGTGGACCGAGCGTCCGAAAGACCGGGGTGTAGACGGCGATGTTGTCGGCACCGTTGGCGATGGTGATGGCAGCAACGCCTGCCATTCCGGTGGCAGCGACCGGGGGTTCGTCCTCGTCGTCGCTGCGCAGCCAGCGGATCAGCGTCCAGAGCCCCAGCGACAGGGGCAGCACACCGAGTAGCCCGACCCATTCTTGCGGCACGATCACCAGTCCCAGAGCGGCGACGACGCTGGTCGCGACGAGGGTGATCAGGCCGAGGTACTGGCCGGTGACGATCTGCCACGCCCGCGGCCTACCCTGGCTGGCGGAGGCGACGAACAGCACCGTCAGCACGACGATGTCGTCGATGTTGGTGCCGGCGAACATCGCCACTGCCGCGGCGATGGTGGTGATCACTGCCGCACCGGGCGTCGGTGAGGATGTAACCGGACGCCCCCGGTGCCGCACGCGACCGTCATGGAGGTCGATCGGATTCGAGGTCGGGGAGCAGTCATACGGATCGTTGCTCCGTGCCCGTGGGATCGACGCGGGTTCGGCCCTCCCGGAGCGACGCGAGGACGACCAGGACTACGCCGCATGTGAGGTAGGTGTCGGCGAGGTTGAAGGTGGGCCACCATCCGGTGTGGAAGTAGTCCGTCACGCGGCCGTCGGCAGCGCGGTCGATGACGTTGGCGGCCGCTCCGGCGACGACCGCCGACAGCCCCACCGTCCCGGTCAGTGAGCCGACGGGGACGGTGCGCCACGCGTACACGGCGATGGCGAGAGTGATGATGGCGGTGACCGCGATGATGACCCCTGGCGGCAGCCCGTTCCCGACGCTGAAGGCGACACCGCTGTTGTAGGCAAGCCTGAGTTGCAGCAACCCCAGTTCGATGACGCGGCCGTCGGAGAGTGCGCGGCGGGCGACGGGGTCGGCCGCGAGTGCCGCCGCGACGAGGACGGCGACGACGATCGCCAGGGTCCACCGGGATCGAGTCGCCGAGCGTCCCCCGGTCGAGACACCCGGCATCGGGCCCGAAGTGGGGTCTGGGCTCATGTCCAGGCCTCGGCTGCTGCCGGGGCAGGTGCGGGCACCGCTGCGGCGGACAGGGGGTGGGTGCGGCCGGCGCGGACTCCGTTGGCGATGACCACGATCTCGGCGAGTTCGTGCACCAGCACCACCGCGGCCAGGCCGAGGATTCCGAACAGGGCGAGCGGCATCAGCACGGTGATGATCGCCAGCGACAGCCCGACGTTCTGCAGCATGATGCGTCGGGATCGGCGCGCGTGGGCCAGGGCGTGCGGCAGGTGCCGCAGGTCCTCACCCATCAGGGCGACGTCGGCGGTCTCGATGGCCACGTCGGTGCCCATGGCGCCCATGGCGATACCGAGGTCGGCGGTGGCCAGTGCGGGGGCGTCGTTGACGCCGTCGCCGACCATCGCGGTCGACCGGCGGCCCTTCAGGTCGCCGATGATGCGTGCTTTGTCCTCCGGTCGCAGATCCGCGTGGACCTCCTCGATGCCGACGTCGGCGGCCAGTGCGCGGGCGGTGCGTTCGTTGTCCCCGGTGAGCATCGCGACGTGGTACCCGTCGCGGCGGAGACCGGCGACGACTTCCGCGGCTTCGGGTCGCAGTTCGTCGCGGACCGCTATCGCGCCGAGGGTGCGGCCGTCCTGTTCGACGAGGACGGCGGTGGCTCCGGCGTGCTGCATCCGTTCCACGTCCGCGGCCAGCGGGCCGGGGTCGATCCACCCTGGTCGGCCGAGGCGGACGTCGTCGCCGCAGAGGCGGCCGGTGAGGCCGGCTCCGGTGACTGCGACGACGTCGTCGGCGGGTGTGTGGTCGTCGACGGCGGCGAGGATCGCCGCGGCCAGGGGGTGCTCGCTGCGCACTTCCAGCGCTGCGGCCACGGCGAGGACCTGTTCGCGGGTCGCACCGTCCGCGGTGGCGACGTCGATGACGACCGGCTTGTTGCGGGTCAGGGTGCCGGTCTTGTCGAGCGCGATCACGCGGATGCGGCCCAGCGCCTCAAGAGCTGAGCCTCCCTTGACCAGGACGCCGAGTTTGCTGGCGGCGCCGATCGCCGCGACGACGGTGACCGGGACGGCGATGGCCAGTGCGCACGGTGAGGCGGCGACGAGGACGACCAGTGCGCGTTCGATCCATACCCGTGGTTCGCCGAGCAGGCTGCCCACGGCGGCGATGAGGGCGGCGGCGACCATGATTGCCGGCACCAGGGGCCTGGCGATCGTGTCGGCCAACCGCTGAGCCTCACCCTTGCGGGACTGCTCGGCCTCGACGATCCGGACGATCTTGGCCAGCGAGTTGTCCTCGGCACGTGCGGAGACCTCCACCTCGAGAACGCCGGTTCCGTTGATCGCCCCGGCATACACGTCGTCGCCGGGCCCGGCCTCGACGGGCACCGATTCGCCGGTGATCGCCGAGGTGTCGAGCGCGGTGGTGCCGCGGCGGATGGTGCCGTCGGTGGCGATGCGCTCGCCGGGCTTGACGATCATCATCTCCCCGAGCATCAACTCGGTCGGCGACACCGCCTGCTCGAGGCCGTCTCGTCGGACTGTGGCGGTGTCGGGAACCAGGGACAACAGTGCCCGTAGACCTCGCCGTGTGCGGGCGACCGCGTACTCCTCGAGGCCCTCGCTGATCGCGAACAAGAACGCGAGCATCGCGGCCTCGCCGACCTCACCAAGGATCACGGCACCGACCGCCGCGATGGTCATCAGGGTGCCGACACCGATCTTGCCGCGCGCGAGCCGCCGAAGGGTCGACGGGACGAAGGTGTAGCCGGCGACGATCAACGCGAGTGATTCGAGCACCAGGGTCAGCCGATCAGGGCCGCCGATCCAGTCAATGATCAGCCCTGCCGCCAGCAGTGCACCGGCCACCGCGGCAGCTCGGATCTCGGTGATCTGCCACAGCTTGTCGGGTTCGTGCTCCTCGTCGCCGTCCAGGCGGGGTTCGTCGTGGCCGCAGCCGCATGCGTCGCTCATCCGGTCACCGCCGACCCGGCGGGCGCGGTGCCGTAAACCGGGCAGAGTGCCACCGCGTTCCCCGTGACGGCGAGGAGGGTCTCGGCCGAAGCGAGCAGGTCCAACAGTTCCGGCCGGACGAGGGAGTAGAACACCTGCCGGCCCTGGGGGCGACCGACGACCAATCCGCAGTCCCGCAGGCACGCCATGTGCGCCGATACCGTCGACTGTGCCAGCCCCAGCTCGCTCACCAGGTCCGCTACACGCACCTCCCTGCTGGCGAGACGGCGAACGATAGCCAACCGTGTCGCATCGGAAAGGCTGTGGAACAACGACACTGCCGCATCGAAAGTCGACGTGGAACCGCCGGGCAGGCGGCCATCCTTATTGATCGTCATGCAACGATGATAGCATCTAAGCCCGGTATGATCGCTATGCGTGAATGCTCGGCCCCGGTCTCGTCGGCACGAGTCCGATCCTCGTCGTGCCGTACTGAGACAGGACGACGGCACGACGAAGAACACCTCCGTGGTGTGGGACCCGGTCACCGGACCTGCGGACGCACGCGACAAACCGCAGTTGCTCCGTACGGCGCGGTCGAGATCGCCGACTTCCCGATCGCGGTGGCACCTGCTACGAAGGCGCTTTCGATTCCCTACTCGCCGAATCCGTCCGAGACGGCGAGGAGGCCGAGGTCAACCAGCTGCATTGCGGGTCGAACGGCGCGCCGACGCGTCGGGAGTGTCGTCGAGACGATCGAACGCACCGGTCATTGCGGCATGCAGCTCGGTGAGCTGCGCGATCGACTCCTCCTCCCGGGTGATGTGCTCGCGCAGTGTTGGCCGCAGCCCGGTCTTCACAGCGGCGCAGGAGTCGTTCTCCCATGCGCGCAGCATCGTCTTGATCTGTGGCAGCGTCAGTTTCGAGCTTTTCGCGGCGGTGATGAACGCCAACCGTTGCTGTGCTCGTTTGTCGTAGACGCGGTACCCGTTCGGGGCTCGGTCCGCCGGCAGCAGCCCCTCGCTTTCGTGGAAGCGCAGCGTCGTCGCCGGCACCCCGTCGCCGAGGAGAGTTACGAGATCAGATCAGCAGGGCTTCGGCAAGCCTGGTCTTCGTCCGTACGCAATCGTCAAAGACTGCGCTCGCCCTGTCGATTCGTTCTGTACGACGCCGCGCGAGAGGCTCGCCCGGCAAGCTTCCCCCGACTTTCGGGAAGTCGGGGGAAGTATCCTATCGCAGGTCGTCAGCCGGTCAGCAACACATCATTGCGGCGCACATGTCCCCACACATGCCGGTGGCCATCATGATCTGGCAATCCCACCACGTCTGCAGGTTGGTCATCAGTTCGGTCATCGGAATCTCCCTCAATTCTGGTCCCGAGGAGACGGGACATCACGACCATATACTGAGTACGTACATAGATAGTAGATGTCGTGTTACCGACGACCCTAGGATCAGGAGACGACAGGGCAGGAGGCGATAGGTGCGGGTGAACGGATTCGGTGAACTCGAGGCGGTAGTGATGGATCGCCTGTGGGCCCGCGGTGCGCGAAGCACCGTGCGGGAGTTGTTCGACGAATTGGCCGAGCAGCGGGTGATTGCCTACACCACGGTGATGTCGACGATGGACAACCTGCACCGTAAGGGCTGGTTGGAGCGCACCCGTAGGGGCAAGGCGTTCGACTACTGGCCGACGTTGTCTCGCGAGGAGCACAGTGCCCGGCTGATGCGTCACGCGTTCGCTGCGGGCGGCAAGTCGGACCTGGTGCTCACCCATTTCGTCGAGCAGATGAGCGACGAAGAGTCGGAGCGTGTGCGAAGAGCGTTGCGCAGACTGACCGACCCCGGCCAGTCGCGATGACTCTGACTCTGTGCCTGCTGCTCTACGGGCTCGTGGTCTCGGTAGCCGGTCCGCCTGTGCTCGCGCGACTGACCCGCCGGGGCATCGCTCCGCAGCTCGGGATAGCTGCCTGGAGTGCAGCAATGGCGGTGGTGATCCTGACCTGGACCGGCGCGGCGATCATGCTCGTCACCGAAGCGGTGCATTGGAACAGAGACGCTCACTGGGTGTCAGCGTGCGTCGTCGAGGTGCTCCGGTCGATCGACGGCCGTGCCGCAGCACTGCTTCAGGGAACACTGATAGCAGTCTCCGTGGTCGCTGCGGCGGCGCTTCCGTTGGTGGTGTGGAGGGCTGGGCGGGGCATGCTGCGGATGCGAACGCACACGCTTCGCCACGCCCGGACGGCGAGGGTGATCGGCCAACGCCTGCCCGGTACCGACGCGGTGGTCGTCGACACCGCGGATCGGCTCGCCTACTGCGTTGCTGGCCGTCCGAAGACCATCGTGATCACTACTGGTGCCCTGGATGCACTCGTCCCGGATCAGTTAGGCGCCGTCTTGGCGCACGAACGTGCTCACCTAATCGGTCGCCATCACCTGCTGCTCGCCTCTGTTCGCGGACTCGCCGCGGCAGCTCCATGGATGCGGTTGTTCCGCGACGGGGCGACCGAGATCGCCCTGCTGCTCGAGATGTGCGCGGACGACAGCGCTGCCCGCTCCCATGGTCGGCGGGCGCTACTCGGTGGTCTGCTCGCCCTCACTGGTTCGTCCGTCGCTCCCGCGGGTGCCCTCGGCGCGAGCGGAGGCGACGTGCTCGCTCGTGCTCATCGCCTCACCGTCGCTGTGTCCACCCCCGTGCACGCGCGGGCCCGCACCCAACTGTCCTTGATCGTCCTCTCGATCACCGCGAGTCCGATCGTGTTCGGTGCCCTCGCCGCTGCGGGTGTGATCATGTGTGGTCCGATGGGCTCTTGAGTGGTCCTGCCAAGAGCGGGTCGATCGGTCAGTGGTGACGGCAGTCGCCGCGCCGAGCCAATTTCAATCGTGCGCCCTCGTCCGTCGAGCGACGGGTAGAACTGTCCCTCGGGTGCGGGGGCGTCGTTATGCAAGGCGATCAGGTTGCCGTCGGTGTCGACGGTTGCGAACTGCGTCGATCCCTGGTCCGTCGAGACGGGACGGCCCGCATCTGCGGGATGAAGAACGCCCGCACGGGACATCTCGTCGGATCGACGACCGCCGGATTCAGCGACGTCCGCGACTCCGCACTCAAAAAGGGATGCGGGCCCCCGAGCACGGCTGTATCACCTTCATTGTTCGGTGTCACCGAAGGCATTAACAGCACGCCGAACACCGTCAGTGCTTTCAGCAAACCGGCCTCCGGAGCTGTGCCCCGTCGACCATGCCGATCAGCTGACTGTATGTCACCGACGATACCAATGAGTACCCCCTGGGGTATCCCGATTCGGGTGTCAGCCGAGGATGGCTTCCCGGAGCTGAGCCATGCTCGGCGCACCCGCCGGCCCGTCACCTGTCATGTACACACGGCAGGCCAGACCGACTGCGGCGGATGTGTCGCCCATGACGTCGACGCCGTCGACGAGAACGGTCGGAGAGCCACGAAAACGCACCTGTTCGGCCATGTCCACCGTGTCCACGCGTTGATAGACGAGCACGGCGTCCGAGTGTTCCGCGGCGAGGAGCTGCAACCGTTCAGCAGTGACCGTCCAGTTCGGGCAACCGTCGAAATACTGCAGGGTGATCTCCATCCACCCACGGTATATCCGTGCTGAAGTTGGCAGCGCACAGGTCGTAGAATTCGATTACGCGGAAGGAGACGGAGTGCCGAACTTCTCCCGTCACTCTCGACGGAAAGGGCTTGCTCATGAATCTGTCCAGTGAGAGTGACGGCACCTCGGCCTGTTCCTGCTGTGGTCGCGATTTCCCGACCGTGAAGTTGCACTCCCTGGCAGGGGGAGCTGCCTATATCTGCCGACGTTGCGGACTGTGGGTTGCGATCCGTCGACGCTAGAGAGAACAGCGTGGGTGTACCGCTCTTCAGTAGGCTGCCTGCACCGATACGTCGTCTCGGCCATGGCGTACCGCCGTACGCAACCGGCGCGCGTCGCCCGTGCGGCTCGATCCGGCCCGTACCAAAGCCCGGGTCGGCGGCGTCCACCGCCGCGACCTTTCGCGGCCATGTCGCGCAGATTCTGCGATTGGTTCCCGTCGACCACGTGAAGAGGCTGTTGCTGCGCCTCGTCCAGCGTCACTCGTACACAGATCGGGTTGTCGGACATGTGCAATGCGTTCACCGACTCATCGATCGACCCACCGAGCGCGATGGCCAACGCGTAGCGATGCGGGCGAACCACCCGCGGTTGTCCACAGCGGGAGACCCAGAATCTGCCGTATCCGTCGTCGGCAATGGCTCCGATCCGGATCGCACACGGGGACCGATGCGGCCGTGCACGACGTAGCTGCGAAACCGAGCTCGCTCGTCGGCGTCGCCGACTATTGACGGTTTCGGCACCGACCTCCCAACCCACCTAGCAACTACCGGCATCGCTGACGCCTTGGCGAAGAGATCAGGGCCAAGCGAGAGATGGTGTGTATCGAACATCCTCTCCACACGCTCAAACCGATTGATTCACGTTGCGACAGTGTTTCTGTTGGTCGAGTCCGCCGGTGGAGCAGAACGATCTCGGGAGCGCGGACCCGTAGGTTTTCGCTGGCCGGGAATAGACCTATCCCCATAGGGATCGTCGCTCGGTGTGAGTGAAGGTGAAGATGCTTGCAAGCAGGCTGATGGCTGCGGTAACCAGGAGTACTTGAGGTCCGGTGATCGCGGCACCGATCAGAGCCCCGGCTGCGCCTCCGGCTGCGAAGGACCCGAGAAGCATTGCATAGCAAAGCCAGTCGAGGTAAGTACCGCCGCCCAGTAGGTGTCTTTCGATCCCTTGGCCCAGTTTGACGACGGTGCCGGTGACGTAGCTCAGGGGGATGTAGGTTTCTTCTCGTTTCGTGAATGCTGTGTTGAGCGCGCCGAGAGCGAACGCAACCAACAGAATGGGATAGAAATTTACGTCGTCGGACGCCCAGCCGGATATCCCGATATCGATGAGCCCTGCCGCGGCGAGGGCGATGGTCGTGACAACTGTTGCTCCGTGTGGGTGATTGGACCAGTATCGGCGGCGGCAGATCGACGCGATCACCACTCCCGCCAGAAAGGCACCCATCAAAGCCAGCGCCGCCCACGGCGATGCGCCGGGTGCAACGGGCTTACCTTCCGGACTGCCGAAATGCCCGATGACGGCGCGTTCGGTGTTGCCGGTCATGAACGTCACGAAATACCCCGCCGAATGCAGAAATGCGACAGCACCCACCATTCCGGCCAGCGCGGACAGTATCCACGACAGTCGCGCCTCCGCGCCGACGGCTGTTTCGCGGCTGAGTGCCACAGAAGATGTCATGCAACCAAGTCTCCCGGCCGTGTACGGAGCCGCAAGTCGATGAGGTGCAGCTCACTCGGCGGTTCTTCGGTGTTCGTATTCCCTTCGGAAGCAATCGAACTCCCACCTGCACCTCGTCTGCCGACCTCGGTGACAAGCCCACCCAGCGGTGTAATTTGCGTGCTCAAGTAGCACGAACTCGCGGCCCATCCGCGCGTGGTCAGTTCCATCCCTGTGGATCGGTGGGCGGCACAGTGTCCGGATATCAGCCGATGAGTCGGAAGGCTTCCGTCCCGCCGAGATGTGGGAACGCTGGCGTACTGTCCTGCGGTTCTATCGCTACCCCTCGACGCTACTACTCACCGAGCACGTACCGGGGGAGACTTTTCCCGGTATGTGCAGGTGGCCGGTGCGTCCAGGCCCCGTCGCCGTTCCGATCGACCGGTGGGGTCGTGCCGTTTCCCGCCGACCCGATGCCCCAGGTAGCGGTCGGGGCGGTCATCGCTGCTCACCGCTCCGGGCGACTGCCCCGGCGCGATCCACGCCCGCCCCTGTCGTGGCGACGCGGTCGTGGCGAGCGGGAAACTGACGTCACCGGCACACCACCGCACCCGGTGTCAGCTGCACCAGGCTCGGACTACTAGCTAATCGGTGTCGATGCCCGCCGCCGTGCCCACGCCGCTCTGGCCGATGTGCCTGACCTCGTCGATGATCTCGAGTATCGGATCGAGACTCTGATGCACCGCACCCTGGAACTACTAGACATCGAGCCGGACGCCGAAGCGTCCGTCGAATGGGTCGGCGAACAGTGACCGACACGGACGATCCGCCAACGCCAACGCCAACGCCAACGCCGAAGTCCGTGCGCCGACGTCACGGTTTGTCGGTGCCGGGTCGTCCCGCCGCGGGGCCTCGCTTCTTGATCGAGCGCGTGCGATCGACTGCTTCGATGTCCGCATTGATGGTTCGGCGGAGCTTCCTCAGGGTCAGTGCCGACAGCGGCAGGCTTGCTGCAAGTGCGCCAAGCAGTACCAACACGAAGGAAATGTCAAGGCTCGTCAGTGCGTCGACGGCCAAAAGCACTCCTGCGGCGACACACACGAAGAGCAGGCGTGCACCGTTGTAGGCCAGCACATGAAGGGCAAGCTGCCCGCGAGCAGTTGAGGGTGCGCGGAACACCGGCATCGGCCGTCCTGTCGTGCGTAGGGGCTTCCTGGGACCTTGATTCAAATACTATGGTGCATAGTATTTGATGGAGGAGCAATATGAACAGCAGCAGAAACCCCGCCCGAGGCCGACGGAGCTCGACTCGGCGATCACGCCCAGCCGGAGTGCCCGGGGGCGTGCGCGCTCCCTGGGCGGTGATAGGCGCGGGTGTCGTCATCGTCGTGCTCGTCGGTGCGATCGGATACAACCTGGCCCCCCGCGTCCTCGAACGCAATCAGGCCGAGCGGTTCGCGCCGACCGCCGACGACCCGGACCCCTCCCGCGGCATCGACGGCGTCGTCGAGGTCGAGTATCCGGCCGCGCGGCACGTCGAACCAGCTCAGAGAGTTGCCTACGATCAGAGTCCGCCGTTCGGCGGCCCTCACGACCAGACCTGGGCGACGTGTACCGGAGTGGTGTACCCCGTCCCGCTACGCAGCGAGAACGCGGTTCATTCGCTCGAACACGGGGCGGTGTGGGTGACGTACGACCCGAACCGGGTCTCCTCCGACGAGGTCGGTTCACTCGCCGGGCGGGTCGAGGGCGAGCCCTACACGATGATGTCGCCCTACCCGGGCCTGACGGCACCGATCACGCTGCAGTCGTGGGGCCATCGACTCGAGCTCGACAATGCCTCCGACCGGCGCATCACTCAGTTCGTCGCTGCTCTGCGACAGAACCCCTCGACCCACCCCGAGAGCGGAGCCAGTTGCTCGACCATTCCCGGCGCGTTCGATCCCGACAACCCGCCGCCGTTCGACGCCAGCGAGCCAGGACCGGACGCGGTGCCCCTCGAGGAAGACCCGGCCCTCGACAGTGCGCCAGCGCCGATGGGGGAGGGGAGTCGATGACCGTGCACGGCCAGGCCGACGATGCCCAGATCGACGATGCACAGAACGACAGTGCACAGAATGACGCCGCGGAAACGGGACCCAGATCCAGGCCCAGGGCACTGCTCATCGGCTTGGCGGTGACAGCTCTCGTCCTGTCCGGCGTCCTCATCGGCGTACTGCTCACACCGGACAGCGCACGAGTGGCCGTACCGGCATCGAATTCGGTGGATGTGGGTTTCGCGCAGGACATGTCGGTCCATCACAACCAGGCGATCGAGATGTCGGCGATGGCGTTGGGACGCTCGACGGATCCGGTCATCCGGACCCTCGCCTTCGACGTGTTGACCTCGCAGCAGAGCCAAGTCGGCACGATGCAAGGCTGGTTGACACTGTGGGACAGGCCATATCTGCCCGACGGCCCGACGATGACGTGGATGACCGGGGCCAGCTCGACAGGGGGTCACCCGATGGACATGAGCGCGTCCGCGAACGACAGCGGACAGGACGCGACGTCGATGCCCGGCATGGCCAGTACCGCCGAGCTGACGGCACTTCGCCGGATGAACGCCGAAGAATTCGACGGCCGGTATCTACAACTGCTCCGCCGCCACCATCGTGGGGGAATCCCGATGGCAGAGCAGGGAGCAGCAAACGCGACAGTTCCCGCTGTCGCCGCGCTCGCGGGCTCGATCGCCTCCGCGCAAACCGCCGAGGTCGGTCAGATCGATGTCCTGCTGAGCGCACACGGGGTCTCACCGTTGCCGGAGAGCTGACGCCGATATCTAAATACTATGTTGCATAGTAATAACGATTGGGATGACCCCCATGACCGGCATCGGCACGCATAAAAAGGCGTCGAATCGTCGAGTTACTGTGCAAAGCACTCACTTTCGACGCCGAATCGATAGGCGAAACAGCGACGAATGCAGTCGAGAGTGTGACAGAAGGGGCTTGTGGTGTCGATGGGATCACGCAACACTGACCCACGGCCGACACGGCATCCACTGCGATCGTGACCGGCATTCAACGAGAAGGGTGGGGTGACCACGTGAACAACGCGGGAAAGACGACGCCGAGCGGCGGGCGACGTCGCGCATGCCGAGGTGCGCGGACATACGTGATCGTCGGTGCCGCACTCGGTGCGGTGTTCCTGCACGCCCCGGTAGCCGAAGCGAATCCGGGTCAACCGGCCGTGGAGTCCGGGACGAGGTCGAAGGTCAGCAGACCGCCGACGCCGTCAGCCGGTTGATCCGCCTGGCCGATCGGGCCGCGACAATCGGTACCGATCCGATCGCGGTGGCAGACCTCGCAGCCTTCGCATCCTCGACGTGGGCCGCCGCCCAGGCCGGCGGCGTCATCGCGGACACCGCCGGCCCGGTGTCCGCGTCGGCAGGATGCATCGTCGACGCCATCGCCCGTGGAGTCTCGAATGCCCCGGCGCAGTCCCTGTCCTGCCTGGCCCCGTTGGCGACTCTCGACCCACTCCTGGCCCTTCGTATCGCCGCATCGCTCCAGGTCGACGCCCTCGACCCCGCAGTCCCGCATGACGGCGACCGAGGTGGGGAACAGGATCCGGTGACGGGCAACACCGGCCGCGATTCGCCCGTGCCCGGCACCACCGACACCCCTCCCGCATCCGAGACGACCGCGCCCGAAGATTCTGTTCCTGATGCAGCACAGCAGCGCGGTTCCACGTCCGGTGGCTCGGCCACCTCCCGAGGTACTGCGTCTGCTGTCGCACCCAGCAGCGGACTGGTCACCTCGAATTTCGGCACCCGAAGCGGGACACAACACGGCGGTGTCGACATCGCCGACTCACTGGGCTCACCGATCGTCGCCGCGGCCGATGGAACGGTCATCAGCGCCGGGCCCGCACAGGGCTTCGGGCTGTGGGTTCGGATCAGACACGACGATGGATCGATCACCACCTACGGGCACAACAACGGAAATTCGGTCACGGTGGGTCAGCGCGTCCGTAAGGGCGATCGGATTGCAGAGGTCGGGAACCGCGGTAACTCGACGGGTCCGCATCTGCATTTCGAGGCGACTTCTCCCGCGGGACAGAAGGTCGATCCGCAAGCCTGGCTCGGTGAGCGTGGAGCCAGAATCGGGGTGGGCACACGTGCGCGATGAATGCGCCCGATCAGGCCCTTGCCAGTAAGCGCGATCAGGCGATGAGCTCGCGGCAGTCCCCGAGCGCGGGACGGCCGCGACAGCTCAGGTCCGTTGACTGGTCTCGCTACCGATCTTTTTCAGAAAGTCGTTGTAGGCGTTGAGTTCGCTGTACCCGTCTTCTTCGGCGTGCCGGTCCGCGGCAGCCGATTCCTCCTTTTCGTCCCGGTTCCACCGAATGCAGAAGATGAGCACCACCAGCAGGGCCACCGGCTCACCGTAGGACCACGCAAGCGCCCCGGCGAGCTTCTGATCGGATACCGGATCGACACCCCACTGCGGGGGAGGGGAGGCGAACGTGGCGAGCATGGGGGTGCTCGACATCATCAGGATGACACCGAAGAACACATGCAACGGCATCTCGACGAACAGGTCGAACAACCGGCCCAGATTGCTCTGCCGAACGGGGAGGGGGCCGACGGCGAGCACAGGGATGATGAACAGCAGCCCGCTGGCGAAGAAGAAGATCTCCATCGATACGTGCCCGATGACTGTGATGGCGAGAACATCGAAGATCGACGACAGATACAGCCCGTAATAGCTGAAGAGGAACAACGGGATCGTCAGACCTGGATGTAGTGCGATGCGCCCGGCGCGGCTACGCAACCCCGTCAGCGCCGCGATCAGTACCCACCGCCCGGCTCCGTGATGAGCGGTGGCACGCAACAGAAGTCGTCCGGGCGAACCCACCACCAACAACGGTGGGATGGTCATCGACAACGTCAGATGCTGGAACATGAAGACGCTGAACAGGCTGTATCCGTAGCGTTCGACCTGCAGTCCGGTCACCAGGACCAGCGCCGCGCAGCCGAGCAGAAAACTCGCACTCCGCCACCGTGACCATGCGATACCCCGGCCGCGGATCCGGTAGAGCCCCCAGCAGTACAGTCCGGCCATGACGATGCCGGCGATCGGCAGGATCGGGAGCGGCGGAAGATCGAAGCTCAGCAACGCTGCCAGGGTCGGCGGGCCTTCCGGGGGAGTTACGGCGGCGATGTTCATCGGGCCCCTGTCATTGCTTGTCCTTGCCTCGGATCACCAACGTCAGGGCGATGGCAGCGAGACCGAGGACAGTCAGGCCCACGATGGAGAGCAGCATCATGGTGTTCTGTTTCGGTGGCCGGTCCTCGCTGGCGGACGGGTTGTTCGGATCGTAGGCCTGCGTCGGCGTGGTCGAGGGAGCCGGCGAGGTCGCACCGCCCTGCGATTGCTGTGCAGCAGCGTCCGGGCGGGTGGCGGTCTCCGCGACGTCGACCGAAAAGCCGTACGACCCGGTGATCGGGTGCCCGTCCGCGGAGGTGACGCGGTAGCCGACGGTGTACTGCCCGTTGGGTAGGCCGTCCTCGAGCAGGACCGATACGTCGGGGCCCTCGACCGTGGCCGTACCCTGCGTCCACTGAGTATCGCCAGGACCTACCACGCTGATGGTCGCGAACGATTCGTTGATGTCCTGATTGAACTTGAGGCCGACGCCGATCGGTGCGAACTCGAGCGTCACATCGGCCGGGGGGTCGGAGCTGACGAGTTCACTGTGCGCCGATGCCGGGGCCGCGGAGAACAGTGCTGTGCCGCACATGAGCACGGCGACCAGCATCCATCGTTTCACGTTCGGTTCTCCTCTGGTCGTACTGATTCTCCTTACTACTATGCGCACTAGTAGTAAGGGGGTGTGAGCCTACGGGGGTCGGTCGACCGTGTTACTTGTCGACGTCCGGCCGTTTCGATACGTCCGGTCCGGCAATCGCTTCGGTGATCACTTCCGAGGGCGCGATCGAATCCGAGTGCGGGCCACCGACGTGCTGCTCGGCGCGGATGCGTTCGACCATGTGCGGATAGTGCAGCTCGAACGCCGGCCGCTCGGAGCGGATCCGGGGCATCTCGATGAAATTGTGCCGCGGGGGTGGGCAACTGGTCGCCCACTCGAGGGAGTTACCGAAGCCCCAGGGGTCGTCGACGGTGACCACTTCGCCGTAGCGGTAGCTCTTGAACACGTTCCAGATGAACGGCAGCGTCGAGGCCCCGAGGACGAACGATCCCACGGTCGAGATCTGGTTGAGGGTGGTGAATCCGTCGGACGGGAGGTAGTCGGCGTAGCGGCGCGGCATTCCTTGGGCGCCGAGCCAGTGCTGGACGAGGAAGGTGGCGTGGAAGCCGAGGAACGTCAGCCAGAAGTGCCACTTGCCCAGTCGTTCGTCGAGCATGCGGCCGGTCATCTTGGGGAACCAGAAGTAGATGCCGGCGTAGGTCGCGAACACGACCGTTCCGAACACGACGTAGTGGAAGTGCGCGACGACGAAGTAGGTGTCGGTGACGTTGAAGTCGATGGGCGGGCTCGCCAGGAGCACTCCGGACAGTCCACCGAAGACGAACGTGATCAGGAATCCGATGGAGAAGAGCATGGGGGATTCGAGGGTGACCTGGCCGCGCCACATGGTGCCGATCCAGTTGAAGATCTTCACCCCGGTCGGCACGGCGATGAGGAAGGTCATGAACGAGAAGAACGGCAGCAGCACGGCACCGGTGGCGTACATGTGGTGCGCCCACACCGCGATGGACAGGGCGGCGATGCCGACGGTGGCGTAGATCAACCCCTTGTACCCGAAGATGGGTTTGCGGGAGAAGACCGGGAAGATCTCCGAGACGATTCCGAAGAACGGTAGCGCGATGATGTAGACCTCGGGGTGTCCGAAGAACCAGAACAGGTGCTGCCAGAGCAACGCTCCGCCGTTGGCGGGATCGA
The DNA here is from genome assembly GCF_030056835.1 of Rhodococcus sp. IEGM 1372. Lineage (NCBI taxonomy): Bacteria > Bacillati > Actinomycetota > Actinomycetes > Mycobacteriales > Nocardiaceae > Rhodococcus > Rhodococcus sp. IEGM 1372. The sequence continues at coordinate 29,540 of NZ_JASHKS010000039.1, forward strand.
AGATGTGGGTGCCGAGTTTACGGTCGGCGAGCAGGCCCATCAGTGCTGCGGTCAGCAGTGGGAACGCCAGCAGGATCAAGATCGAGGTCACCAGGATGTTCCAGGTGAAGATCGGTAGCCGGAACATCGTCATTCCCGGTGCGCGCAGGCACACCACGGTGGTGACCATGTTGACCCCGCCCAGGATGGTGCCCAGGCCGGCGACGAGCAGGCCCACGATCCACAGGTCGGATCCGATACCGGGGGAGTAGACGGCGCTGCTCAACGGGGTGTACGCGGTCCAGCCGAAGTCTGCGGCACCGCCGGGGCTGATGAAACCTGCGGTGGTGACCAGTGCGCCGAACAGGTACAGCCAGTAGGAGAAGGCATTGAGCCGGGGGAAGGCGACATCGGGTGCGCCGATCTGCAGCGGCAGGATGTAGTTGCCGAAGCCGAAGACGATCGGGGTGGCGTAGAGCAGCAGCATGATCGTGCCGTGCATGGTGAAGAGCTGGTTGTACTGCTCGTTGGAGAGGAACTGCATTCCCGGGACCGCGAGCTCGGAGCGCATGATCAACGCCATCAGGCCACCGACGAGAAAGAACCCGAACGAGGTCACCAAGTACATCAGTCCGATGACCTTCGGATCGGTGGTGGTGACCATCGTGTGCAGGAACGACCCCTTGCGGGCCCCGCGGGGTGGATAGGGGCGAACCGCCGGCGCAGCCGGAGGAGATGTCAGCGCCGTCATGGAACCACCTTCGTGTCGCACGCGAATTACAGGACGCGTCCGCCAGCGTAACCCAAATACTATGCAGCATAGTATTTGGGGTTGTTCAGATCAGCAGGACCGCGCACGCTGCGGCGGAGACCGCGCTGAGCGAGACGACGGCCAACACGGCCGGCACGACGAGGGGCAGCACGGCGGCGGCAGCATAAGCGCCCGCTCGGGTTCGGCTCGGTGTTTGCGCGCTCGTGTCGAGGTGATGCAACCGCTCGGTGGTCGAGTCCCCGATCAGGCCCAGTGCCCACAGTGGCCGCGCAGAATGCGCCTGCGAGACCGTCGACAATGCCGAACGTACAGTGTCGGCGCTGGTGACTGCGGCCGCGGACCGGTCGGCTGCGACCTCGACCAGGACCCGTACCGCCGCGGGTGCCGCGGCGAAGAGGGGAACGCGAGGAAGCGCTTTGGCCAGGATCTCGCAGATGTTGACGATGCGGTGATGGCGCCCGCGCAGGTGGGCACGTTCGTGTGCGATCACTGCTCGCTGTTGTTCGGGATCGAGATGGGCGAGCAGGCCTTCGGTGGCCACGACGTAGCCGGGGCGACCGTCGATGCTGTAGGCCAGCGGGAGTGGGTGGTCGAGCCACATGATCGGTTCGGGTCCGGGGTCCGTGCGCGCCACGACGGCGATGACATCGCGGTGATAGTCGCGGACTTTGGACCGCGCTCGAAGCTGACGGCGAGTCGAGCGCAGGACGCGCGCCGATGCCGACGCCGCGAGGACGACCGATGCCCCGGCGACCGCTTCCCCGATCCACGGCTGGGCCGCGTGTTGCAGCGAGCCCAGGCAGCGGACGGCGAGTTCGACCATGCCCTCGGCCGGCGCATGGCCGGGCCAGAGCAACACCGCCACCGCGGATCCCACGAGAAACAGCACCCCGGCGATGCTGCCGATCCAAGCGGTCAAGGCGAGAGAGGGGCCGACGGTGCGGGTGAGTGAGGTCAGCAGCGGCGGCATGGCAACGGCCACCAGGGTCGCGGCGAGGAGTAATGCCAGTGCGACGATCACCGGTTCGCGTCCGGCAGGTTCCCCCGCAGGGCGTCCAGTTCGTCGTCGGTGACGGTTTTCGCGAAATGCATCAGCACGGCGGCCGAGTCGGTGCTGGTGTCGAGGATTTCGCGCAGCGCTTGCGAGGTGGCCTCGGCCCGAGATTGCACGGGCGAGTAGAGATAGGCGCGTGACTGCTTGGTCCGCTCGACCCACCCCTTCTCGTGGAGATGGGTCACGACGGTCAGGATCGTGGTGTAGGCGGGGTTTCTGTCGGCCATGCGTTCACGCAGGTCGTGGACCGACTGCGGTCGATCACATTGCCAGAGCACGTTCATCACCTCCGCTTCGAGATCACCGAGCCTTTTCATCGCCAGTTCTTCTTTCCTCGTCGTGTCAGGTGATATCGACTCCGCGTGCCGACAGCCACGCCGTCGGGTCGGACTTGGCACCGTCGGGTTGCCACACTTCGTAATGCAGGTGGGGTCCGGTGGATTGGCCTCGGTTGCCTACCGTAGCAATGAGCTCGCCGGCTTTCACGCGTTGACCGGCGGTGACGAGCGCCTGGTCTATGTGGCCGTACACCCCGATCGTGCCGTCGTCCTGACGAATACGCACCCACAGGCCGAACCCTTGCGCCGGCCCTGCTTCGATGACCTCACCGTCGGTCACCGATACGATCGGCGTCCCGATCGTATTGGCGATGTCGAGTCCGTAATGCGTTGTCCCCCAACGCGGCCCAGAACTGGAGGTCAATGTGCCCGACACCGGCACCACCGAGAGCGGGCGCCGCGCCTCGGCATCGCGTGCGGCGCGCTCCGCCGCCCGAACTCCCCCCTCGGCGAGTTGCTCGGTCATGCGCTGCGCGAGCCGGCCGACATCGAGATCGGGCATTTGCAACACCTGCGGGGGTGAGGCGACGACCGGGCTCGGCGGCAGGACGCCGGCGGGAGGGCTATCGATACTCGCAGCGCTGAGCGCCACACTGTCCTGCGACCCGGTGTTCGGAGACGTCGCTGCCGCGGACAGAAAGGCACCGACCGCGACCGACGCAGCGATGGCGCGGCCACCCGGCTTCGGCACCCGGCGGCGATGAAGTCCGCGGCGAGCACGTCGCGACACGGCCTGCACTACATCGCGGCCACCGTCGCCGTGTGTCGTCTCGTCCGGACCGGCCACGTGCACCCACATCGACGCGGCAGTGTCCGCGGCCGCGGTGTCCCAGGCGGCGCTGACCGCGTGAGCGGGTACATCCGGTGCGGGCGTCTGCGCCGAAGGCGTGTGCTCGTCCTGCGACCGATTGTCGGAGTACACGGTCTCGGCGGGCGACTCGGTCACGAAACGCGAGGGTGCGAACCCGGCGTGTCGATGACGGGGGTGATCGATGAGCGCCGTCGGCCTGTTGCCGACGGGCATCGAGACCGCGACGCCGGGTGCCGGCGCTGCGTAGTCGTCGTCGATCGGATCGGGTGTGCGGTGTCGGGCCAAGATCACAATCCTTGGTGGCTACGAGGCCGTGGCCTCGCTCGAGATAACGAAATGGTGACGGTCAGGCCACAGGTTACTACTATCGAGCATAGTTTTTCCATCCCACTCGACCCGGATTCGTCCGTACCGCTGGTCACGGTCCTCGGAGGACATCCCGCCGGGCTACGACATCCCGCCGGGCTACGACATCCCGCCGGGCTACGACATCCGCACCGGAACAGGGCTGGGCGTTTCGGGTATCAGGGGTGATCGCGCCGAGAGGACAGGCCACCGAGCATGGTGTTGTACGCCTCGAGTTCGGTATCACCTTGATCGTCGACTCGGCGGTCTCGTTGCCGTGCCGCGCTCTCGTCGGCCGCCGACCACCGGACCGCGGCGAGAACCGCGGCAGCGAGCAACGGCAACTCCCCGATGCCCCACGCCAGAGTGCCGCCGCGCCGCTGGTCGGCCAGCAGGTCTGCGTTCCAGTCCAGACGCAGTCCGCTGTAGAAGCTCGCTCCGAGCGCGGTCTCGAGATCGATCGTCACGACGAGGAAGAATGCGAACCCGGCCAATGCGGTGATACTCGCGAGCAACTTCGTCAGTCCCGCGATCGGTCTCGGTACCGGGTCTTCGCCGACCGTGCCCCAGAACATCACCATCCCGACGGTCAGGAACCAGCCCTTCATCACCATGTGTGCCACATGCGAGTCGGCGACGGTGTCGAACAGTCCGCCGGGGTAGAGCAGGTAGAAGCTGCTCAGGAACACCGTGGTGCTGACCCACGGGTGTATCGCGATCCGGGCTGCTCGGCTCTGCCATGCAGCCCGGAGCCATTCGCGCGAGCCCGGTGCTTCGGCGGCCGACGCGGTCGGCAGGACCGAGGCGAACAAGGTTGCCGGTCGGCCGAGGACCAACAGCAACGGCACGGCGACGGCGACCGCGGTCAGTCCCGCCATGTGCACGCTGAACATCGCCGGGCTGTAGAACCCGACCCCGGACGAGGTCGCCACGAGCAGCACCGCAGTACCCGCCAACCAGCTCGCTGTCCACCGCCGCCGCCATGACAGGCCTGCCCGCCGACGGCGCCGCACGGCCACCAGATACAGGACGGCCGCGATCACCGCCGCGGAGCCGAACACCAGGTCGAAACGCCACTCGAACGCCAACCGCGCAGCGGTGGGCGGGCCGTCCAACACGTAGCCCAAGGCCTCTTCGTGCGCCTGGGGCAGCGAGGTGTCCTGCGGCGGGGGCGGGGGAGTGCGGCCCAGTGCGACCGCCAGGCCCACGGTGGTGACGAGAACGAGGGTCTCGATCATCGACAACGTGATCAGGGATTTGCGCCTCGCGGGGTCGTGAGCCAGAGCGCGGACCGTTCGTCGTCGCTGTATCCACCCGAGGGTCCCCACGATCGCCAGAGCTGCGATCTTCGCCAGTATCAGAGCGCCGTACGTCGAATCCCACAGCGACGTCACGGGCACTCGCACGGCAGCGTTGACCACTCCGGAGACCGCCATGATCACGAACGCGACCAGAGCGAGCGTCGAGTAGCGGCGGGTCGCGACGGCAAGGTGCCCACCTCCGCGCAGCGCATGAGCGAGAAGTGCGAGGAGTCCGCCCACCCACAGCGCGGCAGCGAGGATGTGCAGGATCAACGAGTTCGTCGCGATGTCGTGATTGCCGCCGGTCGAGGAGTGGCCGGTGACCGCGCGCGGGATCAACGCGAGCATCGACAGGGCGAACAAGGCGGGGGTCCATCGATGCCGCAACACCGCCGCGCATGCTGCGGCGGTGATCGCCGCGACCGCAGAGGTGATGGCCCATGCAGTGGAGGCCTCGACATCGCCGATCGCACCGAGGAACTGCACCGGTTGCGCTGCAACGGATCCGACAGGTTGACCCGAGGCGTCCGAGAGTGTCAGCGGCACCAACGCCGCCGCGCACACCGCCCACACTGCGGAGGCCTTCGCCGCGGTGCGGACGGCTACGTACCCGTCGATGTCGAGCACACCCGACCTCTGAGGCGGAACGAGAAATGCCGCGAGGAGCAGCGACCCCGCCGCCACGACGGCAGCCACCTCGCCGATCGCGGTCAGTGCCGGGATCCCGTACGTGGTGATCGGGCCCGGATCGGGCAGACCCAACAGCACGAGCGCTTGCGACGTCGACATCGCTGCGAGCAGTGCAGCGACCACCGCGGCAATCGCTGCGCACAGCACCATCACCTGCGATCCGGAGCGTCGATCCACTGCGCCGCGGGTCGAATGGGCCGCTTCGGTGGCCATGGTGTGCGCCTCTTCCCGGTGGATCGTGTTTCCGGCATGGGCGCGAGGCAGTCCGACCTGCGCCGACAATGAACTACTACGAATGATAGTTGTACGAGTCCGGGCAGCCACCGCCGGATGATCCTTCAACACTTGCATGTATGCGCATATCGCAATATGTTGTCGTTCTGCGGATCTGACACGACGAAGGAGCAACGATGGGGCACGGACATGGCCACGGGATAGAGCCGGGTTCACCGGCCAGCGCGTCCGGTAAGCACCTCGGGCGACTGTGGATCGCTGTCGGTCTGGGGGCGGTCACCCTGGTGACGCAGGTCGTCGTCGGCCTGTCCACCTCGTCGCTGGCGTTGCTCTCCGATTCCGCACACGTGTTCACCGACGTGTTCGGGGTGCTGATGGCGATCGTGGCGATCACACTCGCACAGCGACGATCGACCAAGGCTGCCCGCACGTTCGGGCTCTACCGAGCCGAGGTGTTCGCCGCATTGTTCAATGCACTTCTGCTGTTCGGTGTGGCCGGTTGGATTCTCTACGAAGCCGCGCAACGCATCACGAATCCGCCCGAGGTCCCCGGCGTCCCGGTGATGGCGGTGGCCACCCTCGGGCTCGTGATGAACCTCATCGCGTTCGTCCTGCTGCGCAGCGGCGCCAAGGACAGCCTCAATGTTCGGGGTGCGTATCTCGAGGTGATGGCGGACATGCTCGGCTCGATCGGCGTACTGGTCAGCGGACTGGTCACCGTCCTGTTCGGGTGGCGGTACGCCGACCCGGTCATCGCGGTCGCCATCGGCGTGTTCGTCCTGCCACGCGCGTTCAACCTGGGCCGTCACGCCGTACGAATTCTGCTGCAACATGCTCCGGCGGGCATCGATGTCGCCGCCGTGGAAAGGGCCCTGACCGATGTCGACGATGTCGAAGAGGTGCACGATCTGCACATATGGACACTGACGTCGGGGATGGAGGTCGCGTCGGCGCATCTGACGGTCGCCCCGGAGGCCGAGACACCGCGGGTGCTCGCTGCAGCGCAGCAGGTTCTCCGCAACGAGTTCGGTCTCGAACACGCCACTGTGCAGGTCGAACCCCGGGAAGGCGAAGGCCGGTGCCGAGAGGTCAATTGGTAGGCAGGTCTCGACCCGGTGCGCGATCGGCACGCTGTGCTGTCGTCGACACGGCAGCGATGTACCGAACCGGCACCCGTCGGGTGGGGGCACAGAGTGGGTCCTCGAGTGCCGCACATCGGCCCGGTCGAGACCGTTCACCCCGAACCCGTCCACCTCGCATGTTCGCGCCCGGTGATGGATCAGTCGACGGTGAGGGTATCGACGGTTCTGGTCACGGCACGGTTCGGCAGTGGCTCGGTGGCGGGGCTGCGCATGACCGCCCCGTCGGTGATCGAGAACGCACTGTTGTGGCAGGGGCACTCGATCGTGCCGTTGCGAACTCGGTTCACTGTGCACCCTCGGTGAGAACAGATAGCCGAGAAGGCCCGGAAGATACCGGGTTCCGGTTGGGTGACGACGACCTGCCGGTCGGCGAGCACGATTCCACCGCCGACAGGAACATCGTTCACCGACAAGGTGACGGGACCGTCGGAAGCGGTGTCCTCACCGGACGGGGCTTCGCCGACGCTGCATCCGGCGGCAGTCAGGCACGCTGTAGCGCAGCTCGTAGCGAGAAAAATACGGCGCGGTAGCGCCGGGATGTCCTCGCTCATACAGCAGGCTCCCCTCGGTACGCCTCGGTGAGCGAGAGGCGACGATCGCGTGTCGGTGGTTGTAGTCGACTATGTTTCGAGCAGTTCCGGTGTCGATCACCCTCACTGTTCGAGCGGATCAGCATGATTGTCCTGTCGCGAATGTATGTGCACTGCAGGGCATTCGATTCGAACGCCGAGATATCTCATGCACGTTCACGATCCGGCGCTGTCGGGCACTGCGGGCAGAGGGGCAACCCTTGTGCCCTCTCGCGTGCCAGTGCCGCCCCGATCATCAGCACCACCCCGCAGGTGATGTAGATGTCGGCGAGGTTGAATGTCGGCCACCAACCGGTGTGAAAGTAGTCCGTGACCGCACCGTCGACAAGCCGGTCCAGAACGTTGGACAGCGCGCCGGCGAGGATCAACGCCAGCGCCACCGTGGTCCACTGCTCCCCGTGCCGAGCGCTGTGCCATCCGTAGGCCGCGACCCCGGCGGTGATCGTCGCCGTGACCGACACGATCACCCATAGGGGCAGCGAATTGCCCAGACTGAAGGCCATTCCGCGGTTGAAGGCGAGCCGCAATTCGAGGATCGGTAGTGGGATCGGAGAGCCGACCAATGCTTCTTGCGCCCAGTAGTCGACGGTCAGCGCGGTAGCGACCAATGTCAGCACGAGAGTCACTGCGTAAGCACGCAGCCGCGTGGGAGACGTGGTGGGCGAGCGGTTCACGGATCCTCGTTCTCGGGTGTGTATCTCGGACAGGTGCTGGGTGTCGACGGAAGGGGATCGGTCACCGCCGCAGAGTTGCCATCACATAAAATACTATGCACCATAGTAGTTGATGAACGGCAGAGGCTCCTCCGGTACCGGCTGCACGCGCGTGCCGTCATGAGATCGGCTCCCGGCATCGAGCCCGGGCCTCGACCTCTCGTCTACGACCCGAGCCGGGCGCGGTGGGTGACCGGCAGCAACGGAGTCCGCGCGTGGATCCGGCTCCTCGCCGCCGCCTCATCCGGGCTGATGTTGTATGCCACATTCCCGCCCATCGATCTGTGGTTTCTCGCTCCGGTAGCACTTGCAATGCTGCTGTTGGCTGTGCGCGGGCGAGGGGCGCGTGCGGGGGCCGGCTACGGCTTCGTCGCCGGCTCGGCGTTCTTCGTGCCTCTGCTGCCGTGGGTGGGGGAGTACGTCGGATCGGTGCCGTGGCTGGCGCTGTCCGTCGTTCAAGCACTCTTCGTGGCACTGTTCGGTGCGGTAGCGGATCGGATGTCCCGACTGCCGTGGGCGCCGGTCTGGGTGGCGAGCGCCTGGGTGGCGATGGAAGCGGCACGATCTCGGGTCCCGTTCGGCGGCTTCCCTTGGGGCCGCATCGCATTCGGTCAATCCGACGGGCC